>WAPZ01000645.1 GCA_015520535.1 Candidatus Heimdallarchaeota archaeon | reverse complement strand
CATTTATTACCACATATAAAGTACAACAGTCTGATATTAACACAATACTCTTTCAAACCTTACGTGCACGATTACTGGGAAACATTCCGGTCCCCACACTGACGAACCCGTTCAAAGACTTTTTGCCTCACAATTTTTGTCATGCCATCGGATATCAAATTATTAAAATGGAACATGCTTTAGAAAAACAAAATTATGAAGAATTGAAGCGTTTAGCGGATGAAATCGAACAACTAATCTTAAATATGACAGAGCATGACTGGTTGCAACTACAATAACAATATAATATGTTATGATATGTATGTTAAATAAAGTCTTGCACGCACTAACAGCATTTCGTGGAGTGGAGATAGCCGTGGAAAAAACCGATTCAGATAAAATCACCATTAAAATAAGAGTTTTTGCAAATTTTCGAGAAATATTAGGTACAAACGAGGTTGAACTAAAACTCACGCGGAAAAAAACAATCTTAGAGGCATTACAAGCACTTAATGAAGTTCATCCTCAAGGAAAACAGCTATATTCCATCATTATCAATAAAAGAAAGAAAAGATTGCAATCGAATATTAGAATAATGGTGAACGACACTTTATATACAGAAAAAGACAACTTAGAAGTTCCTATACCAGAAGATAATAGTGTTATTGCGATTTTTCCACCCGTTGGTGGTGGATAGACCCTTCAAACATGACAGACTGAGTGAAAATTGCGTTTTGCTAAAAATTGTCATTTAATAGGGAAAAAAACAGAAAAGAAAAACAAAGAAAGGAAAAGTTGAGAGGAGCGTTAAATAATGGGTACAAAATTCATTGAGACACAAGAATTACAGCCAAATTATCCGATTGAACTAAAAGACGTCGGTATTAAAGACTTTAAGACCTTATTAACAATCAAGAGGAAAAATAGCATTTACCGATATTTGGCGACCGTGGAGTTGACTATTAATCTGACCAAACAAAAAAAAGGTGCACATCTTTCCCGTTTAGCACGTTCTATCACCGAAATATTGACCGATGAAACTCATGCGCATTATTCAGTCGAAGAAATGGCCATTCATACTCTTAACCGTCTTGCAGAACGTCATGTGTTTCAAGACGGAAAAATACGGATTTCCTTTGAATATGCACATGAAACAACCACGCCCGTCTCCAATTTGAAATCGTTAGAAGTCTATCCAATTACAATTACGACATTTAAACGGAATTCCACGGGTTTTCTTCATAAAATTACGGTTTCGTCATTAGGAAATACGTCTTGTCCTCATGCACTTGCAGTAGCGAATGGTAAAAGAACTCACATTCAACGGGCCAAAGCGTCTCTTACAATTGAAAGTACGACAAAGCACATGCCAAAGTTTTCAACCCTTATTGAAATACTTGAAGCCAGTTTTTCCTCACCGACGTTTGCTATTCTAAAAACAGAAGACGAACAGTGGGTTGTAAATCAAATGTTCAAAAATCCGCTCTTTTGTGAAGATGTTGCCAGAAACTTGCTATATAGAGCAGATGAAGCCTTTAAAGATATTCCATGCAATATTTTTGTTGAAGTCGTGTCCGAGGAGAGTATTCACAAGCACGATGTTATAAGCCGTGGTGAAATTATCCGATATCCCGAGTTACATGTTTGCTAAGCAAAATTATTTTTTACGTTAAAGAAAAAGAAAATAAAAGAAGAAGGAAATTATTTTGGCTTAATTGCGATTTCAACGGTTATTTTTTCACCTTTAGCCGTGGTGATCTCCCATTTTTTAGCTTTGGCGCCGTCGGGGAAGCTGTTGACGGTTAAGTCATCACCCACCGTCTCATAAAGAATTAAGTCTGAAAACTGGGAAATGACGTCATCGTAGGGTTTTGGCGCCTTAATTCCGATTTTTATTTTGTCTTCATAGTCCAAATTGAGATCCTTTCGCATGGTTTGAATTCGGCGGATGACGTCGCGGGCAACACCTTCATTGATTAATTCAGGTGTAAGTTGTGTGTTTATGATAGCCGTTCCAGCTTCAAATGTTGCTGCCATATAGCCTTCAACGGATTCGGAATGAATTTCGACGTCTTCGGGTGTGATTTCAAATTTGTCACCGTCAATTTCAATGACCGCTTTTTTCTTGTTTTTCAGCTCATTTGAAAGAGCTAACGCTTCCATAGGTGGCATGGATTTCAGATAATTACCGACTTTGGGAGCATCTTTCTTAAATTTTGGACCAATAATCTTGAATTGTGGCTCAATGACAACTTTTTGAAATTCAGTGGGATCATCTTTGAAGACCACGGCTTTTACATTGAGTTCGGTCTTTATGAGTTCCTCGTACTTTGATAAAATCTTTTTGTTTTCGTCATTAGTAATGATGATTGCCTCACGCAGTGGCTGGCGTATCTTAAGATTAGCGGCGGAGCGTGCACTACGAAGGGCAACAATGACATCACGAACCAAACCAATCTCCTTTTGGAGATTTTCATCATCATAAGTGGGATCGGGTGTTGGAAAGTCTTCTAGGTGGACGCTTAAAACTTCATCACTTTTTTCTTGCTGTAGTGAACCGACGAGATCTTGATAGATGAATTCGCTCATATAGGGGATAAACGGTGCTAACAGTTTAGTTAATGTCACTAACAACTTATAGAAGGTATCGTAAGCTGATTTTTTGTCGACGTTCAGTTCACGTTCCCAGAAACGACGCCGAGATAAGCGAATCCAAAAATTACTTACATCATTAAGAAGGAAACTCTTAATGGCATTTGCGGCACGATGAACTTCCAAACTTTCCATATGATGTTCGACGGTCCGAATCACATTATTTAAACGTCCCAGAAGCCATTTATCCATCAATAGACGTTCGTCTTCCGAAGATAATTGAAACTTCGCGTTTCGTGGATCATATTCATCTAATTCAGCGTAGGTATGGAAGAAGTAATAGATGTTCCATAATGGCAAAAGGAACTCTTGTATTGTTTCTCGAAGTAATTTGGGACCAAATCGGATGTTTGACCATGTTGGAGATGAATATAAGAGCCATCTGACAGCATCAGCACCATACTGATCCATCATCTCCATTGGTGAAACGACATTTCCACGGGATTTTGACATTTTTTTTCCATTTTCGTCAAGGACATGTCCCATAGAAAGTACACTCTTATAAGCAATATTATCAAAAACCACAGTGGCTACCGCTAATAAGGTATAAAACCATCCACGTGTTTGGTCGATGGCTTCTGTTATGAAATCGACGGGAAAATGTTGCTTGAATTTTTCTTTATTTTCAAAAGGATAATGCCACTGAGCAAAAGATGCAGATCCACTGTCATACCACGTATCAATAACATAAGGTTCACGTTTTGCCGGTTCCCCGCATTGTGGACACTTCACTTCAATCTCGTCGATATAAGGTTTGTGGAGATCTAACGTGTTTCGATCGAGTTTGGTTCCCGAAAGTTGTTCCAGTTCATCTATACTTCCTACACACGTTTGGTGGTTATTTTTACAAATCCATACCGGTAACGGCGTTCCCCAGTATCTATTTCGACTGAGAGCCCAGTCTTTAGCGTCTTCTAAGAATTTTCCAAATCTTCCATCACGTAAGTGTGTCGGCTTCCATTTGACGGTTTTATTTAATTCTACTAAACGGTCTCGGAGCCTACTCATACCAATAAACCATGATTCTAACGCATAATACATGAGTGGGGTGTCACACCGCCAACAAAAGGGATAAGAGTGCACAATGGTTTCTTGTTTGATTAAATTGCCACGTTTTTTTAGTTCTTCCAAAATCTCTTTGTCCGCATCTTTAATAAATTTACCGCCAAATTGGGGAATACTTGGATCAAACGTACCATCTTCACGGACATTTTTGTAAAGTGGCAAGCCCAAACTCATACATAAGTCATAGTCTTCAGCTCCATGTGCAGGTGCACAATGAACAATCCCGGTACCTTCGTCTAACGTGACAAAATCGGCAACCGCAACTCGATGGGATTTTCCTTTAAAGACTTTTGTGAATTCAAATAAGGGCTTGTACTCTTCCCCAGCTAGATCTTTCCCTTTTACCACTTTTAAGATCTTATATTTTTTCGGGTCTTTAAGCAAGCGTGGAATGAGTTCTTTTGCCAGCACCCATTCTTCGCCGTTATAAGAAATAATGGCATAATCAGCATCGGCTTTTACTGCCAACAATTGATTGGAGAGTAATGTCCACGGAGTAGTTGTCCACGCTACAAAGAAACGTTTGGGATTCTTTTTGCTTTGAAATTTCACATAGATGCTTGGGTCTTCCACCTCTTGATAGCCTAAAGATACTTCATGGCTTGATAACGGTGTTCCACAACGTGGGCAATACGGTAAAATTTTGTGGCCTTTAAATAAAAGTTCTTTCTCGAAAGCTTGTTTTAAACTCCACCAGACAGATTCAATGTAATAATTTTCCATAGTAACGTACGGATGCTCCATGTCTAAATGAAACGCAATACGTTCGGACATTTTTACCCATTCTTTGACATACCGAAAGACACTTTCACGACATTTCTGGTTAAATTTGTCCACGCCATACTGTTCAATCTCATGCTTGGTATTGATGCCTAATTCTTTTTCCACTTCAATTTCGACGGGTAGACCATGGCAGTCCCAGCCCGCTATTCGCGGACTCACTAAATGTCCTTTCATGGTTTTATAACGCAAAAAGACGTCTTTAATTGCACGAGTTAATGCGTGCCCCATGTGAGGCATACCATTGGCAGTTGGCGGTCCTTCTAAGAAAATGTAAAGTGGGTCGTTCTTATGTTTTTCTTGTATCTTGTCATAGAGTTGTACCTTCTTCCAATAAGCCAGCAATTCTTCTTCTAATTTAGGAAACTCTGGTGATTCCGGAATTTCTTTAAATACTTTTCCCATAGGCTTCACACTTCACGTACTTTATTTTCCATCAGATTTTCACGTTTTAACAGAATAAATGCGGAGTTCATAAAAAAAGCGGAAGTTCCCGATGCACAGAGAACGGCGCTACTAAGTAGCAACACTGTCAAAAATAGCATTATATAAAAGCCGATACATCGGTTATACAACAATGTAAACCAAAGTAAAAAAGCGAAATCTTTCCACAAAAAACGTGTTTGCGTTTTTTCTGGTGTTTTTTCAACTAAAGAACAAAAGAGCAACATCCACAAGGTGTGCATGCATGACCAAACGTTATGGAATTTGATAATTCCTCCACATTCTCCTCGCACAACCTCGATAAAATGTGTCTGCTGCTTTTGAATGACAGCCTCTATTTATCCATTTTTACCCAATATTTTTATATCTTTGCTTCCCAACTCTACTTGTGATCAACACACACAATGAAGCGAAATAAGAAGAAATCCCGTTCCAATTCACCCAAATTTCTTTCCCTTATTCAATCTTAACTATCAATCTTTATTACTATAAAAAAATCTACTGTAAATGACGCGTTTGGAAAATGGTGAGCTGCTAATGTTATATTTGAGCCAAAAAGGCACAGAATTACAAGAAATAATCGGCAAAAGAAATGAATTAAAAGAGCCGGAAATGAAAAAATGGTTCAAAGAGTTTCTAGAAAAGCAAGAAGAAATTTTACGTGTCTATATCCACGATACGGGACCATATCCCGAGGACAAAAATACATATCTCCTTCCGTTTCGTTTTGCACTTATGTGGGCCCTCCAAGATTGGCGCCCCTTTTTGAAAAAAAATGTCACTTCCAGTGAACCAAATTCGTGGCTAGTGGTTTTTGTCGCGCGCGGCGGCATGATTCTCGCTGAAGATTTAGAATCCTTTATTGACTCCCATGTATGGACCTATTATAAGCCTCAAGCACATCCCAAAGAATTTGACGACCCTGATGTCTTTAGAATATACACTGATCGCCTTTTTGAAGATAAAGTCATTGAATTTGCCCCAGAAAATGGCTTTAATGTGCTTTTCGTAGAAGATGTTGTTGATACTGGTGATAACCTCGAAGAAACCTATGAATACGTTTCCGAAATCCTCGACAACAACGACATCACACTGAACCGCGCCGCAACAGTTTCTCTTTTCACACGCATGCCAACACTTGAGGATATGCCAATCTATGGCATCTTATTTGGTGCAGAAAACATACAACTGGATCGTGCATGGGGCAATGATTATGAAGACGGACTTGACCGACGCGACTTTAAAGAACTAAAAGAATATATCGACGAACATAACCGTTAAAATGGATTTTTTATCTTTTTTCCTTGCGTTCTCCCAAAAAACAAAATTAAATAAATTAAAAGAAAAGAAAAGGGAAAAAGAAAAACTTAACTAGGCTGAGGATAGGAAAGAAAAACTTTTTTTCTTAATGCTATTGGAATTGCAGCCAATAGGCTAAGATATAGTAGATTGATAATTAAGATGTCCTCTGCCATAATTGAAGTTTCAGCAGTTCTTTGTACAGTAATCGGAACGACTTCCATTTGTGTAGTATCTATTGAACCTTCTGTTAACTGTATCGGTTCCATCAATGAAGCAAGTTGTGGTGAAGAATCTTTTGGTTCTGTTATACTAGCAATTTGCAAGGGTGACGGTGGTGCTGTTGGACCTTCTCCTAAACGATAAATATCTAAGGAATCAAAATACGTTTTAGCATTTTCTAATGCAAAACCGATTTGCAAGGGTCCGGAAGGGAAGCCATTGATAGCATAGGTGACCCGTAAATTCCAGGTGGTTCCCTGACCCACATACACCTTTACAGTCCCTGTTGTATCAATAGTAACTTTCATGGTATAGATAGTAAAGGTATTATAGGTATAACTTCCGTCTGTAACATAATTTGACCATGTATTACTTCCATAGAAGCGACCAATCGTCGTGTAATCAGCACCAACACGAGCACCTGCATAATAAAAGTCACCATCGGCAACATCTATATCAAAGGCAAGAAATGCGTTTTCATAACTCGCTGTCAATGGATAAAACTTAAAGACGACTTCTAACGGCAAATCAAATGTCATTGTTGATATATATGCTACCGTATCATCGTTCGCTGATCCACTTGCACTATTTCCTTCGTATACTTTGGAACCTTGAATAACGGTCGTAGCGACCACCTGCCAATCAATAACTGAAGAGGTACCATATGCAATTTCTGTCCACGTCGGTGAGGCGTTACCACCAGCTGCGTAGGCTTCAAAATCTTCACTAAACAATGTGGCCTGCGGAATCACAAAACTACTAAGAACAACTGCACTATCCCCATTGGCATGTGAAAAGTAGATAGTTACATTCACCCTAAAGCCGTTTAATGGAAAGATGGTCGATCCGTTCGAATTTACATATCGAATACGGAATTGAACAGTATTACCACCCGCATCTAAAGTCTGGTTCGTGTCTAAAATTATTTTTGTGGCATTACTTCCCTCAGTGGCTGTACTATTTGTCCATAACACTGTGGTTGAACTGGCATTAATTTGTGTAGCAATAGGAATACCCGTCGTTTTAGCAGATACATTATAAAATGTGACTTGTAAAGCATAAATGGTTGCCGTAGCTGGGGCTGAAGCCGTATTATTGACTGTAAACACTAAAGTACTATTACTTGGCGCATCTGCGTTACCACTTTGTGGAACATATTCTAAAATTGGAGTTCCTGACTGTACAACTGTTAATGAAAATGTGCTCGAAATTTTTATATTATTACTATTATCTTCTGTGTTTATTTTAAATTCGAATGCTGGACTTCCATCAGTTGCAATGATTTCTGAACCGGGAATTGTAGCATTCCAAAAGGAATAATAGGTTTGATTGCTGCCATCTGGTTGATTCATTGTTGGATGAAGCGTCATGGTAATACTTGTCCATTGTGTGGCTGGATAATCTTTGTATTCTAAGATAACACTTCCTGTGGCAGTATAACCAGTTCCAATTATTCCAAATGTTGGATCGTTGTCAAATATCTGTACGATAATTTCTAAGTCTTGTTTCTCTACTATTTGTGTAACTGAGGGATCCGGCTGTATGACTGAAACTGTGGGTTCTGATTTATCAGGAACGTTGATTTGATGTGGTGTAGCAGCACTTCCATCAGTTACAGAGTTACCACTACGATCTACGGCATAAATATAGTATTCAATGCCATGAATATCCACAAAATCACCGGAAATTTCCCAAGTATAGGTATCACCATTTTTAGTGGTATAATTCATTGCATACCACGGTCGTGAAATTCCATTATCGATGGCATTTCCGAGGCGATAATAGAGTATTGCTCCGTTGACTGCAGCAATCTGATCGGCATCTGTAATATTAGCGGTTACTGTGATAGGACTTCCCTCAGACGCTGAAGTTATTGGTGTATGGAATATATCCGGCTTGATGGTATCTATCACCGCTACTTTTTGCACGGTCGAATTGATGTCATTTCCATCTGCATCTATTACTTGCACAAAATATTCAACGCCATTATCTAAGGCATTCGAGTCCATAAATGAGGAGGGTATGTTTCCAGTCCAGGTATTTCCGAAACTATGACTCAGTGACACTTTTTGATAAGAAGCAAGCGATCCATTTAACCGATAATACACAAAAATACTACTGACTTCAGAAACCAGTGAACCCGCATCGGTGGCATTTACTTCAACGGTTAATGGTTGCCCAACTTCTCCTTTGTTATCAGTGGGATGAGCACTGGCATATTGGGTCAAGCCACGTATAGTTGGTGCAACATAATCATTATCTACAGTTACAGTAATTTCATCAGAGCTATTCAAACCCGCATAGTCAAAAACTGTCGCACGAACAGTATATGTGCCGTTATTCACACCAAAAGTAGCCCCAACACGTGTATCCCATGTGAAGGAATATGGTGCGACTGATTTTTTTATTCCCGAGTAAACCGTGGTAGTTCCTTGAATAATTTCATACTGAATCTCTTTTATTTCACTATTATCATTAGCATTAGGTGTGATGGTAATAGTGCGTCGAATAGTGGAATCGACTCTTCCTTGAAGTGATATACTTGGCCGATCAGCTTCAAGAACTAGATTGGAGCCTTCACCTTCCTCAATAAGGACATCTTTTAACCCGCTTACAACAGCAACCGCGCGATACACGGTTTGATTATCTATATTAATACTTGGGAGAACAAATTTTATTTCAAAGACTTTTTCGGTGGCGGGGTCAATTGTAACGGGTTCAGATTTTGAAACCGGCGGATTTGTTTCTTGATTTTTCACATCCACATAACTAGCAGTGGTAGGATCATAATATTGAACAGTAACATTAGTCACTTTGGCTTTTGCTGTACCTTTATTATAAATGGTGACGAACATTTTACCATGTCCTCTACCATCTTGAACGGTTTTTGTGAATTCGCTATCATATTCAAGAGAAACGGAAGAAATCTGCGCATCAACTTTTGGTCGAAGAAGCTCAGTTGCAATTAAGAAAATAAAAGCTGAAGCAAAGACTACCAAGCCGATGAGTAGCACCACAGCAACCACAGGTGAGACGCCACGTCTTCGTCGGAATCTTTTTGTAAGAAAGCGAATTTTTTTCTCAAATTTTAAGGAAAACATCATTTAGGCTTTCACCTTATATTTTATTCATATAAGTTCATTTTTCTTTAAAATGGTAGGAGCTGGTGATAATTTAAAAATATCTAGCACTTATTCATGCTAAATCATTTTGCTATATATTGTATAGTGGATTTATACAACAAATTCTTCATATTAATTATATTTTTACAATTTTTAAAAAGATACCTAAATATTCTCTCGTGAACTGATGCCCTCAGACTTCACCACTTTAGTGGATGCGCTCGTAATTCATGACATAAAACGGTAGTAGAAAAGTCAAACGTGCAAGAATTTAAAAAGGAAAAAAAAGAAAGTTAAATCGGTTGAGATCACGAGATTTTACCTAAGTATAGAAAGATAGTGGATGGTGAAAATAGAATGGACGATCAAACGTATTTGAAATATCTCGAACGTGCACACTCAATGTTACCAGAAAAAGTGCTGAAACATGAGCGATTCCAGCCACCCGACGTGGAATCCATGATTGAAGGGACACGTACGATTATCACCAATTGGAGAACCTTTACACGGCGAATCAATTTTAACAAGCCACATCTTATCCGTTATTTGGCACGTGAGTTGGCAACTTCAGCTATAGAAGAAGGAAATCGTCTAATCTTAATGGGACGGTTTCGGACACAACAAATTGATCGCGTGCTCAAAACGTATATCAAACGCTATATTATTTGTGAAGAATGTGGCCGCCCGGACACACATCTCGTTCGCGAAGATCGCATTTTGTTCAAAGTGTGTGAGGCTTGTGGCGCCCGAAAAAGTGTAGAATAAATGCATTCTCTCCCTTTCCCACCATTTATTTGAAATTTGACAAAAGTAAATGAAAAAAACGAATAGAAATGATTATCATCCACCGACATTTGTTTTTTATGTTCCTTTTACTAAAAAAATAATGAACATAATAT
>WAPZ01000644.1 GCA_015520535.1 Candidatus Heimdallarchaeota archaeon | reverse complement strand
AATTAATGCCGAAGGAATTACATCAAAGGTAAAAAGAAGGGAGGAGGGTATCGGAAGCTTGTTTATTATCCTAAAATAGTATAGAAAGGATGAAAATAACAGTAAAAATGTAAAAAAGCCAAACAATTCTTTTTTATACCGGTATGCCACAGTTTTAGTCGAAGAAATCAAAAAATGGTCAGAGTAAAACGCTGATATCCAGAAGGGCAAAACCATATTCTTCTGCATGTTAGCGGGAACCGGCAAACCCAAACGTTTGATGTGATGTCGTTTGCTCAGAGGAATCTGTTGTTTTGTTTTAAATTTTCTATAGGCAGTAACCAAAATTGCTTGAATACTAATATTTCTCCCGGTTAACACTTCATTAATTTCACGTTCAGCGGTTCCTATGGCTGGAAATATGGCAGAAATCGACAAAATGACAAAATAAATTAGTGTCCAGATAAAAATTTGATCAACTGGAATAACTAACGGAATATCCGCACCAATAAAACTCAGATAAAAAAGTAACAATTTAGCTGCCAAAAAAGCATCAAACAAGGCAAAAACAAACCCAAAAAATGCAACAAAAATCGATTGCGTGAAGAAAATAAGGAACACACCTCTTTTGTCCAATCCCATTGTTCTTAATAAGGCAACATCATAAGATAGGTGTAAAGCCGCAATGATTAAAGAAAAAAATTGTGAAAGGGCCGCAATGATTATAGCTTCTGAGAGCAAAGTTTCAAAAAAGATTTGTTGCCGGCGAATGCCTTGTTGAATTCGTTCTGATATCTGATTGATGATATTAACACGCGAAAAGTCAAAAATTTGTTTTAAATCCTTCTCTATTTCCGCTTGCGTTAGTTTATAGAGTGGCTTCATTTTTATGTAAAGGTATCGAAACGTGTTTAACTGTAACAAGGTTCTTAGGACGTTGGTTTCCACATACGAATACTTTGTCGAGGGTAAGAAAATATTTGTCTGGACGATTGCCTCCACATACAGATATAAACTGAACGTAGAATTGATTGTCGCTTTAATTACGTCTTGTTGTATAATATCATTATCATCGGCATAGATTGAAGAGAGAATTGTTGGAACAACAAAGATGTTATTCGGGGGGACTGATACCGTGAAATTTTCCTCGTATATATCGATTTGTATGGAATTATAGGTGTCAATGTCAGATTTGAGCGTAAAAAGATTTAATTTTTTATTGTCTTTTTGGTTTAACTCACTTTCTGGAACAATGAATACTGTAGAAAGTCTACTAAAGGCTTTTTTTGTTCCAACCACCATCGGAGGACTATACTGCTCAAACTGCGTACTATTAATGCCGAAAATGTTTATTAATGTTTTTTCGCCGGTAATACCTCTCAGTTCTTGAAGATAAAAGGCGTTTTCCACCCACGAAAGATTTTTTACTTCATCCAATACAGAGATTGGTGCTTGGAGGTCTTCCTCAGTTACTGCAACCACATCGATCCCAAAAGAACTTTGATACCAATCCGGGACGCCAGCAGCTAATGAAGTAATCAGAATCGACACTAAAAGGAGAAATGACAGCGTTAGTGTGGAGGCGGTGATGGTAAGCAATGTCCGGCCGGTATTTCGATACATATCACGCGTGGCTAAGGAAATAGTAGTAAAAGTATCTAACGTTTTTTTCGCCACTAAGGGTAATAAATTCATAATAAAATAAAATTGAAGCATGAATAATCCGATAAACACCAAAAAAACCGATAGAAAATGAAAAGATAACAATTCAGGCTTAAGAAGCTGTGAAGCTTGAATTTGAGTGCTCATAAGAAAACCAAGCATACCCAATGAAAAAGCTAAAAGAAGAGTCGGCTTACCCCAAAATTTAAGCGTTTTTTTCTCACTGTATTGGCTAAAAGCTAAAATTGATCGTTCATAAGACATTTGGATGGTGGGTAAGCGAATCGCCGTTAAAATTGGATAAATACCAGCAATAAGGGTGACGCCCACACCAATTATTACAGCCAGATAAAAATAACTTACTGAAAACGGAGCTAGTGGCGGTGGTCTCCAAAAATCAACGAGACTGCCAAAATATTCAACCAACGAACTTGCTAAAAATCGACCGAGAACTAATCCTATCAAGGCACCTAACGTCCCTTGAAGTAACAACTGAAAAACTAAAAATGCAAAAATATCACGATTAGAAAAGCCGATCGTTTTTAAGATGCCAAATTCTCGAGACTGATCAGACACATTTACAATAATCATATTCAAAAGAAAGACAAACTCAACTAACGCTGTAAGAAGGATAATTATGTTTAACGCTACACGATAAGAAATTAACGTCAAAATAAGTCCTTCTGTGAGTTGGCTTTCCACGCGAACGTAATAGTCGACACCGATCACTGCCGAAAGATCTTCTTCAAGTGGGGTTAATTGAAGAAGATCCTTAATAGTTATGACAATCTCTGAGATTTGCCCTTTACGATTTATCTGTGTCTGAAGATATTCAAGATTTATTAAAACCAAAGGTATGTTACTCACTTGTCCAAAATTAGGATGTTCAAATATGGCACTCACCTTAACAAAAGCTTCTGATGTTCCCGCGCCAAAAATATCCTTAAACGAAACCGGAATAATTTGTCCGACAGAAAGACCTAACACTTGTGCTAACTGATAAGAAAGCATTATTTGTCCAGGTTCTAGGGATTTTTCACCAGCTAATATCTGAATGGAGGGAAAATCAGGATGTGTTTTTGGATCTAAGCCATATACTCCGAGCGTGATTGAGTCTTGACTACCAATAGATAACGACGTCAAAGTAAAAATAACCGGAGAAACTTTTGAAATTCTTTTATCAGGTGTTAAAACCTCCATAAGTGAGGAAGAGAAAAATTTTTGTGTTTTATGCTTGATCGTAAAATCGACAAAAGAATCGTTTCTTGCTTGTGAAACGAAATCCAAGTAAATCGAGTCGAGTACCGTAGCAATTCCAACAGTAAAGGCAACACTTAAAACAATACCGAAAAGTACCAGCCCATTTCGGATTTTTTTACGCCATAAGAATTTTAGAGAAATCCCAATAAGTCTCCTCATCCATATTCACAAAAAATGGGTTCTTTCTTTTTTTCACGCCGTCACTTGCTACTAATTAATTCGAGTGGAAGTGTCAATATTGCCACTAAAATACCCGCTAAGACCATTCGCAGGATGTATTTTGGATATTTTTCTGCTGAAATTTTTGCCAAAAAAACACCGAGCAACGATAAAATGAGAAGAATTATTACGACCGACGATAAAAATAAAGCTTCAATCGACAGCGCAAAGGGGAGAAACGGTGCGAGAATGAATGGCGTCAAACATAAAATAACAGGGATGAATGGAGAAATAGCGTCGACAAAGCCTAAAAAAATTGATGTAGTCTTAAAAGAACGGTGAATTTTACTCCCAGGAAAACTTTCTAACATGACATCTTCGATTTCGTGAAGCTCTTTTTTTCTTTCTGCACTTTCACTTAAATAGGCGCCAACAAAGCCCGATACAGCCATTGAAATACCTGACCCTAAGCCAGCAATCACAACCAAAGTGGGATTTTCAACTCCACCGATATATAACGCAACTATTATTCCTAAGATAGTAAGTGCACCATCAAAACCATTCATAACAAAATACCGACGCGCAATATCCATCGCTTCAGATTTTTCCAAATCCTCTTTCAACAATTTAATATATTTTCGTACCATTGTTATGGTCTTCCTTAATGTAGAATTTTATTTTACCTTATTTCTCTGACATAAAGAGCAGAATAACGTTTATAGTTGTATTTTCTTGGAATTACTAATAATCCATTTCAAACATACGATTTAAAACCATGTAGATAATTGTTATTGCAGAGAATATCTGGGTGTTGACGCATGCTAAATATGGAAAGATATAAACTGCTCGCAATGAATCTTAATTACATAAAAAAAAGAATTGCTCAAATACAAAAACAGAAAAATTTCGCTGTAACACCAATTTTAGTGGCAGTAACAAAAACACGAACGGCAGAAGACATTTACCTCCTTTATAAACTTGGTGTTCGACATTTTGGAGAAAGTTACGTCCAAGAAGCAATTGAAAAGTGGGAAAAACTCGACGATTTCGCTGATTTTAAACGAAATGAAATAAAGTTGCATTTAATTGGGCATCTTCAACGCAATAAAGCCCGTCATGCAGTTCAATTCTTCGATATGATCCAATCGTTAGATCGTGAACCATTAGCAAAAAAATTAAATGCCTTAGGGCAGGAGTTCGATAAAAAAATCCCAGTTTTAGTCCAAATCGATATTGATGGGACAAAATATGGAGTTGATCCCGACGACGTGCTAAGTTTCATTCAAAACCTGGCCACAATGGAGTTTTTACAAATTCAAGGACTTATGTGTATTGCACCATACGTTGAAAAGGAAAAAACGCGTCCATTCTTTAAAAAAATGGTAGAAATCTCAAATTTGTTAAGAACGGAATTAAAAGACCAGAAAAACTTTGAAATGAAATACCTTTCCATGGGAATGTCCAATGACTTTGAAATTGCTTTAGAAGAAGGAGCAAACATGATTAGAATCGGGTCTTTACTTTTCCGACCCGTAAGTGACTCAAATTAAAAAAAAAGTTTTTTATAGAATGGGAACAAATCCGCTTCATGAAAGAAAATAATGAAAAGAATGGATAGCAATATGTAACTGATTTAAAAGAAGGATGCTTTTTCAATGAAATTGTTTTATTTCCATCCGGAGAATCCGGAAGGTAACCTGGAATACAAACTTTTGTTGAAGGTTACCGATGAAGAACGGTTGGAAAAACTGGCCACACAGCTTAATTACCGTTTAAATGAAGGTGATGGTGAAGCTATTTACGAAATCGGCGTTACTGATGATGGAAATCCAATCGGAATCACTAAAGAACAGACAAAGAAGTCATTAGAAATTTTAGAAAACATTGCTCAGCGTGTTCAAGCTGAAATTTCAGTTATTCGTACGTCACCAGCTGAACACGGCTATATAACAGAAGTTTTAATACGTCGTCGGCCGATGACAGAACTACCTATAAACGTCACCGTTGCACTAGCAGGAAATGTCGATGCGGGAAAATCGACGCTCTTAGGAACGCTGATTAGTGGAGAATTAGATGACGGGCAAGGGTATACACGAGAATTTGTCTTTAACCATTTGCATGAAAGTATTAGTGGTCGAACATCTAGTATTGCATTTAAAACACTAGGGTTTGATGGTAAAGGAAGTATAGTTAATCATTCAGAAGGTTTTAGAGCTAAAAAAGACCCAATTTATCTCCTCCAAAATAGTGCCAAATTAATACACTTTGTTGATTTAGCTGGACATCAAAAATATCTGAAAACGACGATTTTTGGTATAACGGGACAATATCCCGATTATGTTGCAGTCGTAATTGGAGTCAACACAGGCATCCAAAAAATGACGAAAGAACACATTGGATTGGCTGAAGTACTGAAGATTCCAATGTTCTTTGTAATTACAAAAATAGATCTCGCACCATATCGCTTAAAACCTGTTTTAGAGGACCTTACAAAACTGTTAAAATCACCTGGCTTGAGTAAAATTCCTTTTGTCATTAAAACTTTTGATGATGTGGTTGTTGCAGCAAGAAGAGTCTCATCAAGGCGTATTGCTCCGATTTTCATTGTCAGTAATGTGACAGGAGAAGGTCTGGAATTTTTGTATACCTTCCTCAATCTTATTCCGCGACGAGTCAACTGGAAAAAGCGCGCACAAGATCATTTTAGACTCTATATATCGAATATTTACCCGAACGTCCCGGGAGCAGGATTAGTTGTGGGTGGAACGGTCATTTCTGGAACACTGTCTGCAAATTCAACTATTAAAATTGGTCCTTTAGATGATGGAAAGTATCTTGATGTTAAAGCCAAATCGATTCAATATCGGCGTGTTCCGGTCCGCAGTTGCTCAGCTGGACAATTTGTGACAATTGCTTTGGGATTACCACCTAAATATAAAAAGTTTAAACCAAGAAAAGGGCAAATCTTGACGTCAGAACAAAATCCTAAAGCTTATCGTGAATTCATTGCTGACGTTATTGTGTTACATCATCCAACAACGATTAAACCGGGATACCATGCCTATATTCATTGCAAAACAATCCGACAGCAAGCCGTAATGCTTTTTGACAAGGGTAAATACTTACGAACTGGAGATCAAGCGACGTGTCATTTCAAATTTCTATTCCGACCCGAGAGTATTCAAGTGGGAGATCGGTTTGTCTTTCGTGAAGGTTTAACAAAAGGGCTTGGAATTGTCAAAAAAGTATTAAAATAAGTTATTTTAAATTTTTACTTTATTTTTCAACATTTAATAACAAAATCTCTTTTTTAAAGCGTATGGACATTTAACACCTGTAACGCGGCCTTAGTGATTTCAACAAAGGCTTTTTCCACATTTTGACTTAAAAGAGAAGAGGTTGGAATATACCCGACAATATGATATTTGTCAAAAAATTCTTTCAGTCGTTCTTCTGGTACCTTATAGCCAAGGTCATTTTTAGTTGAAATTAAAAGAATGGGGGTTTCACTACTTAAATCGAGAATCTCTAACCATTCATGTAATTTAAGTAAAGTTTCAATACGCGAAGAATCGAAGGCAAGGATAATCCCATTTGCACCTTGGGCATAACGCGGGAACAAGGCACGAAATCGTGTTTCTCCGCCAAAATCAAAAATTGAAAGTTTAATTCGTTCTTTAAAATTGGGAATTGTGATTTCTTTAATGATAAAATCGACACCAATAGTCCCATGGAGTTCTGTAAGTGGGAAGGTCCCATAGGTAAAGCGATGCACTAATGTACTTTTACCTACACCCGATTCGCCGCCAATGACAATTTTCAATTTCAGCATTTTTGTTCCTCGATTTTTCCTACTACTACTCCTTTGGTATTGAGATTGGTATTAATCTTCTCAGATGGTTTAAATTTGAAGTTACGGTTTAAAAATTTTACGTAATATGAATTATCCGATCTACATCCACATTTATTCTTCTTTTTCTGGTGGCATTTGAAATTGTTTATACAACAATGATTTAATTTCTGCTAAATCTTTTAGTGCAGAGGAAGTTAACGTAAAGACATCCTCTAGTTTTTCATTTATTTTTCGTTCTATCGAATCCGTTACCTCAATAAAAGAGGAATGGAGTTTTTCATCTAGTTTATCTTGTTTTTTCTCTAGTAAACTGAGTTGTTGTTGGAGTTTTTCAATTGTCGTAGTAAATACGACCTTGGAGACAAATTCATTTTTCATCTCATTTTCAAGACTTTTAAAATCTTGTCTTTGTTTGGTAGACAACGCTAAAAATTCACTTCTTAGAGATTCTGAATTTCGTAAAATGATTTTTTCTACTTTTTCCAGAAGTTCGGGACTTTCAGACGCGTCACGCTTAATCGTATTAAGTTCAGCGTTTAGTTGTTTGATTTTTTCTTCATGCTCATTCAGTGTATTGACGATTTTTTCTAGCTGTGAAACTAAGGTAGGTAAAATTTTCGCAGCTTTATCGGAGGCTTCTTTCATTTCATCTGAAATCACAGTCTCTTCTGCGGGAACAGAGGTAAATTTTTCAAGTTTCTGCTCTAATATACTAACACGAGTTAAAATTTCGTCAATGACAATTTGGATTTCTTCTAACTGTGGATCCGACATTATTTTTCCCACTTAATTTGTAATAACTCCTTAATTTCAGCTAATTCCGTGTTTAATTTTTGAAGCATTTGTTGAAAGGAATTCGTTTTAACTTCCATAGCTTCTAGTTTTTCTTCTAATTTCTGGATGTCAATTTGTTTTAAGATAGCGGGACGAAAACGTTTCCAATGAGCAAGGACACTTTCTAATTGTTGAACATCATCAAAAATCAATAAGATAGAATAATTTTTGTCTACTATTTCATCAATATAGACCGATAGT
>WAPZ01000643.1 GCA_015520535.1 Candidatus Heimdallarchaeota archaeon | reverse complement strand
ATGTCGGATAACACTCAATAATTTCAAAAAAAATATCCCAAAATATTTCAGACCTTATTGTTAAATCAAATATATCTTCAAAATGGAACTCTTTTGCGATATGAACGCAAGTTTTCCTTTTATTTCCGGATTTAAGATTTTTATAGAAATCACAAAACTCGTGATATGGTTTAGCACCTTCTATAAGCAAAAAAAGACCAATATCGAGATGATCTTTCCATTTAATGAAGCCAATTGCCTCTTCAAAAGTGATTTCAATTTTTTTACTGTTAAGGCTATAATATTTTCGAAGCTGATAAGAAAGAATTACTTCTTCAGATATAGAAAGAGGTCGAATGTCAAGCCATGGAAAACCTAAAGAGGCTGGTTCTGCATGTAAAATTGGATGTAGAGATTCTTGTCGTGCAAACTTTAATAAGATGGTCGTAATTTCATCCTCATTTTTTACTAAAAGCTTCTTTTTCGGACGTGTACCATGAAATTCCCATGAGGCGGTAAAAAAATGTCTCAGAATAAAGGGTGCAAACTTTTTATATTCGGGAAATAAGTATAATGAACCACCATATGGGAGATTCCAATGCCACATGTAAATTTTTTCGTCAAAAAATTCCTTATTCTTACCCTTTGTTGCATGAGTCGCCGTTTCTGTGATTGGAGTTGAAGAATGCACAGGTCTTAAGGGATTTTCCATCAATTCGTATAAATTAGGCTTGAATACATCAACTAACTCTTCAATCTCTGTGACAATGAAATCAAATCTTAAAAGTGTGCAGATTTCCGATAACAAACCCAAATAAAACTTTAAATCTTGAAACTCGTTCGGATAATCCAATATTTTTTCTTTCAGCAGGTTAAAAACCAAATGAGCCATCTCTTTGGCAAGATTTGCGTGTTTTTCCTCTGTGAAGGGCATTTTAATAAATTTTAACCAAGGGATTGCCGACGCTTGTGTTCCCTTTGTTAAGCCTTCTCTTTCCTTCAATACAGTAACGAGTAAAATATATGTGGTGACTTTTAACTCTGATGGCAGGTGGGTGCTTTTGAGAAGACTTAGATAAATAAATTCTTGTTCCTCAAGACTTAGTCCAACAAAAAGGTATAGAAGAATTTCTTTTCTTCTCAAATCCAGTGATTTCTCTTCTAGGAGATTTAGCAAAAGATATGGGTTTTCGTTACGCAACACAAGAGCTAATCCCAAAAAATCTAACAAAGACGCGTTAATCATATAGTTTTCGACAAAGTCTGGTGATAATAAATGTTCTTTCACAAAATCATGGAACTCTTCCTTCAATTGTACGAAAAATTGGTGGAGAATGACTTCGAAATATTGGGGAAAGTCCCACACACTCGCGTTTCGATATTCCGAGTTCAAGTCTACACGAGTTAATAATAATTCTAAAGGATATTGTTTTAGATGATTGATATAATCTAATACGAGTTTTTCATTTTTAAAAGGCGAAGGTATTCTCATTGCACTTGACGACTTTTGTTTACTGATCTAAAAAAGATATAGAGCAATATAACTCTGAGATCCATTAAAAAAGACGTTATTTAAACCTTATGTTCTGGTAGAATCGTGAAATAGTTGAATAAAAAAGAAAGAGAATTGATTTAAAACGACAAGACAACGTCAGATTCCATTGAACGACTTACAAGATAAGATCCGCCGACAATATCATCCACTTCTTCGATAAGGTCTTCTTTCTTATAGCCATAGGTGTCTAGTAGTGGTGAACACGCATAAATTTTGACACCGTTTTCTTTTGCCAATCGAATGGCTTCTAAAAGATTGTCACCATTAGGTATAGGAACGATTTTTTCCGCCTCACCTTTTAGAAGAAGATTTTTCGTACCCGCAGTAAAAATCATTTCCACATCGGCATCATAAAGCGCCGCAACCACGGCAATATCCAGTGCTGATTTAACCAAAGGGGCATCCTCTGGTCCACTCGTAACTACAATCAAAAATTTTTTTTCACCATTTTCTTCAGACATCATTTTCACCTCTGTCTATTAAAATATTACTTAAATCCTGCATTGATTATGCTATTCCTTTTCTATTCTAAACAAACATTGTAATATCGGCATCTTGGGCGAATTCAAGAAATGTTGCTGCACCAGCAAATTCCAAGCCATCAATTAGATCTTCTTTCTTGATACCCATAACATCAAGGGTCATTTGACAAGCAATTAAACGTACACCAGCTTCTTTGGCCATTTCAAGAAGCTCTTCAATGGTTGCCACACCGGCTTTTTTCATCTGGCGTTTCATCATCCATGTCGCCATACGCGTCATTCCTGGAATAATGCCAAGGATTTGTGGCATTGGCATGGAAGGATTGCCCACCGGGCTAACTTTTAGTTTTTTCAACTTCTTCTTATGAATAATATCTAAGCCATAAAAGGTAAAGAAAATGGCAACTTCCATATCAAGCGCTGCGGCTGTTGTTGCTAAGATTAATGGGGGATATGCAAAATCTAATGATCCACGTGACGCAATAATTGCTAATTTTTTTGGTTTTTCTTCACTCATTTCGTTCAACCTCCTATTTAGTTCGCTTTACATAATATCGGAAGAGGTTTCCTTCAGTTTCTTCTTTTACTAATTCATGTCCCGTCGTTTTGGTGAAGGATTTCACATCTTTTTGACTACCAGGATCGGTAGCAATTAATTCCACAATGTCACCCACATTCACTTCTTTAATAGCCTTTTTCAATTTTAATATCGGCATCGGACAATTCAATCCTTTCGCATCAATTATTTTTGCCACTTTTATATCGCTCATTTTTTACACCTTTTCTTTAATTGTGCTTGTATTTTTTTTTT
>WAPZ01000642.1 GCA_015520535.1 Candidatus Heimdallarchaeota archaeon | reverse complement strand
ACTTTACATTTTGTATTAAAATTGTTCTTTTCTTTTTTCAGCCAGTAACGTTAAAATTGGCGCTTAAGGAAGTGATGTCACCATGTTAATTTGAAAAACTTTTTAAGGTATTCGAAAATTTTCCATCACGATGCTGTTCACTACTGAGAATTACCGAAAACTCTTAGTCAGTAGTGAACTTGCTTTAGACCACTTATTTTTCCGCAGTTATTAAGCAATAACGGGATACATCATGAAAAACGGGAAAATTAGTGGAAAAAGTGGCAAAACTCTTTTTGATACAAGAATCATAAGTAATTTGGCTGTTTTTATCTTTGTTTTTCTGTTACTTTTAGGGGCAATGTCTTCGGCTAGTTTCGCAGCAATTCGAGTACAACAAGTGAGTAATGATCGAGACATTGGTATTTCTACCATCAACGATGAAACTAAAATTACTACCACCAAAAATTTGGCGAAAACCATCAATTCTTTAGTAACTGCCTCAAATTCAAAGTCATCATCACAAAATCGAATGCTCTCCGGAACAACGCTCAAATGGACAATCCTCATCTATATTGATGCTGATAATAACCTTGAAGCCGCAGCGATTAAAGATATTAAGGAAATGCTCAAGGGTGCAAAAAACTTACCGGACTGCGCATGTGTCTTAATACAAATTGATCGCAGTAGTAAAAACTCGACCGCTGGTAAAGGATATACATCTGAACCACTTCCTGGGGAGACAACAGAATATACTGGTGCACGTCGCTATCGCGTAACCAACAATGGAACATTAGAATTGGTGCAAGAACTTGGCGAGGTCAACATGGGTAGCGCAAAAACACTCAATGACTTTGTCAAATGGGGTAGACAACAATGTCCCAGCGAAAAAGTGGCATTAATCATTTGGAATCACGGCGCGGGCGATGCGGGAGTAGCTGAGGATGAAACCAATAAAAAGGATATTTTACAGCTGCCGGAAATACGTCGTGTTTTAGAAGCCTACAAAAATGACACAGGTAAAAATTTGGATCTTCTTGGCTTTGATGCGTGTCTTATGAGTGCTGCTGAAGTAATTACGGAATTTACTGGGCTAACGAAAATTTTAGTGGCGTCTGAAGATGTGGAACCCGGCGATGGATGGGATTATCAAGCTTTATTCCGTGAATTCGGTAAAAATGTATGTAATAAAACAGAATATGATCTTGGTGGCGCAATAGTCGGGACATATGGAAAGTATTACGATACCGTGAAGAAAAATAAAACTACGTTAGTTGCCATCGATATGGAACAATATGGGCCTCGTTTTCAGCAGACCATGAAGGCATTTACCAGAAAACTCGTTTCAATGTTGGAAAATGAAACTACTAGTTGGGAAGTCGCTCGTGCGATCGAATGGGCACGAAATCACAGTTATGAAATGTGGGGTGGCGAACAAATCGATTTATATAGTTTTCTGAGTCTTCTTCAGCGAGCCGTTACTGACACACAATTAAGAAAATTGATTCAAGAAGTATTAGACGTCATTTTATACATGCGTTTTGCTCGACATGGCGGAAAAGCCGCAGTAAATGCCACGGGAATCTCCATTTACTTTAAGAAAAATTCTTCAATCACATATACTTACAAAGGTGCAGCGGCAATAAAATTCAATAAAACAACCGAATGGGCACGGGTTATTAAGATTTTCACCGATATCTATCGCAATGCATCCTATCGTGCGTGGCTCAAAGCCAATCCACCCACAATCGCCAGCCCCACTGAAGTTATAGGATCTCTATTTCCCGCAACATCAGAGAATGCTCCACCAACCACACCAATCTTTGACTCAACCACAGTTACTCAACAGTTGGCAGATGGATTTTTATTCGACGGCACACTTTCAATTCCAAACGGTTTGAGTTTTCCCGATGGCGGCTGGGTTCATATCTATGAATGGCCACTAGGCCAACGTGCTGATTTAGACCCAATAACTAGCATTTGGTTTGATAGTCTCTCTTCAAATACCCAATATAACTTTGAATTCTTGTGGCAACCATCAGTAACCGGCTGGGTCTCACTCATAATGGATTTCCAACCGTATCAACCAAATGTCTGGCCTCAGCTTCCAGGTGAGTCATATGATAGTTCTGAATTTAATTTTGTCCAAATTGAGCCACTTGATCCTTTCTACATTCCCCCAAGCCCAGGCCCAGCATTATACCCGATGTGGCTCATTGAGCCGGATGAAGCACCAATGATAGCTGGCAATACGGCTCAATACGGCTTGGAAATCATAAATTCTGGCCTAGAAGCTTATGGTGGTGGTTCTTTAATGATCACCGCTACTGAAATCGAAACACAAACAACAGTCACACTATTTGACAATATTATGCCTTCACTTTCACCCGGTGAAAGCCACACCACGTTGTTTGACTTTACCCCACAAACACCTGGAATCTATGAGTTTGACGTCTTCGTAGATAATGAACCACTAGATTTGCCTTCCAACGCGCCAAAAGAGTGGTTTTCTACCGTTCCTATCGTTCCCGTAATACCACCAACGGATATCATTGACTCCCTTACCGCTAACGTTCTTCTAAATGACAGTAATCAACTTTATGATCCGACAGAGTTGCCGTTTCATGAAACTGATTGGGTGAACCAAGATCTATTCCTCGAATTTGAACTTCCTACTCCCGTGAATCCGTCAACATTACCTATAATTAATTTCACATTCAACGTCGGCACGACTTGGGCCCCCGATATGTACAGTGCTCAAGGACTTATCCATCCAGATAATTGGACAACAAGTACTGATGGACGGTTTACTGCATTAATTGGTCCCTTCCCCGCTCTTAGTTCATCAACCTTCCTTTCTGCAAATCCATATAGGATGTCACTCACGACTAATGCCACTGGGTCTGAAAATGTTCTTGAACCGGCATTTTGGGAATTCATGCAGTTGCCAAATTATTCTAATAGACCCGACGTTATACTTCTTGATGCCACTGCCGAGCTCGACCCATTCACTGGGAATCTTACAGCCACACTATTCATGGAAAATCGTGGAACTGCAGTTGCCAATGGTACTACAGCGGGTGTATCTTTTTCTGCGCTCTTACCGAATGGAAGCTTTGCCACCTCCGTGAATTTTACGTATGGTTCTCTTCCAACGATGAACCCCGGTGAGTTTGCTATCTGGGTAATCACAATATCTTACCTTCAGTTCCTGATAGAAGGATTTCATGTCCTCTTTGTAGATCTTACGTATAACTCAGCAACCTATGATCGTATTAGTAAGGAAGTCCTTTTCTACCATGATAACGATACTGAAGGGCCCGAAATAGATCCAAATACGGGTCTCCCTAAAGACATAGTTGAAGAAGTAGATCGTGAACTCTTTAATGATGATCCATTATTTGGAACACCAGATTCCATAGAAGAAGCTCCAAAAAAACCCGTCGTTGATGGACAACTTGTTGACCCGTTCGATGAGCCCTTCCTTGAAGAAAGCATGATTGAATCTGAAGTGGAAGCTCCCACACTAGAGAACGAAGATGAACTCTTTGATGTGGAATTAGATCCATTAGGGTTGGGACCGCTCCCAAGTTTATCGTCACCTAATCCCAGTCTAACAGAAACCACAACGACGCTCAATAGCGCGGCTGTAATTAACAATGCCAGTTATTATTTCACCATCTATGCCAAGGTTTCTGCAATTCCCGCCGGCCAATATCCGATTTATGTATATTTCTATGATGCGGGATACAACGTACTGGTGATTTCCTTTACTCTCATCGTTAATTACAACCCCGTGATTACTGGCTATAATTCCACCTACATAGAAATACCCGAGAATGAAACGGGCTCCTATTCTGTATCATGGTCCATATACGATGAAGAAAATGGCACCTACGAGGTGTATAAAAATGGTACACTTATCCTTAACGGGACATGGATTGGTATGCAGAGCAATGACATTAATATCGGTCTTGGTGGCCTTACCGCAGAAACCTATGTGTTTTTCATTAATGTAACAGATATATATGGTGCTTCAGCAAATCTTACCATCACAGTAGTGGTGCTTCCACAACCACAATCAACTACCACGCCGACCTCTACGCCGACCTCCACGCCACCAAGTTCTAACGCGAGTTCTAGTGAAACTACTCCATCCACGTCAACCACACCCCCATCACCAGCTACTACATCGTTAGATTTGGTTTCCATCGTCATTGCCTTAATGTTCGTTCCTCTAGCATTCCGCCTCTATAGAAAAAAGAAGAACATAAATTAGGCATTATTTCCTTTTTTCATTTTTTTATCTGTAGAACGTAATGACTCTCAAAAGCGTTCATATTATTATTTTTTTTTCAGTTCATTTGCTTACATCTCTAACTTTTCTGCATTTTCAAATGATAAACTGAAATAAGGAAAATTTAATAGAGATGGTTTTTGGAGAACGTATAAGAACATAATGTTGCTATTAAGGGTTAATACACTACGACTGTTGCTGCAACAACAGAATCCAAGACCATTGCAGTTTTCTGTCAAAAAATTATTCGTATGAGAGTTATCTGTCAATTATTGGTTCCTTCTTAGCGGACTATCGTGTTTTTTCGTGTTTTAGCTTTTTATATCGCTTAGTTCTATAAAAAACACTTCCACTTATGGCAAGAGCAAAAAGTGTTGCCATGAAGGAAAAACTGTAAATTCCTTGGTAATAATCATCCGTGATGAGTTTTGTGTCGGTCACTTGAACCAGCGTTCCTGTTCCGTCGTTGTAATTAAAGCGCGCAGAAAATATCTCCGTTACATTATAATTGTTACTTTTAATAGTTGTTTCCCAAAACAATCGCCAATCAGTTTCATCTTTAGTTATTTTGACGGTAAAAAAGCGTAGAGTTCTCGGATAAAATGGTTCGGTGTCATCAAAGTCAACGCTTTCAATGGTATTTTTAAGTGAAGCAATTAAGTTCCACTGTTCTTGAGCCATGTCAAATTCCCACAGTTCAATGGTCTTTTTCTTGATCCACCCAAAAACTAAGACTGTTTTGTTT
>WAPZ01000641.1 GCA_015520535.1 Candidatus Heimdallarchaeota archaeon | reverse complement strand
GTCGTACCTCTTCTCGGAAGACGGCTGCTATTTCTGTTAATGGAGGCATGTGTAACAGTCAGCCGTCTTCCTTTATATTTTTGTCGCCTTTTATAGTACCTCTTTTATAGGGTAAACATGAGTTAAATAATTGGACATAAAAAAAGGAGCATCTTCAATGAAAACCGCATTAGTTACTGGATCTAATCGTGGTATTGGCTTGGAATTTGTGAGGCAACTTACAAACAAAGAATATTTTGTTATTGCTACATGTCGTTCACCAGAACAAGCCACAGAACTCCAAAAACTTTTTCAGAAAAATCCCCATCATTTGACTATCATGAAAATGGACGTGGCAGATCCCCAATCTGTAGAAAATATCTACCAAGAAATCAAATCGCAAATAGAACTACTTGATCTTCTTATTAATAACGCAGGTGTAAATTTAACACGCCATGAATTTGAACGACAGCCCGATTACGAAGTTTTAGGAAAACCACATACTGCAACCTTTCTAAAAACTTTTGAAATCAATAGTATTGGACCTCTATTAGTGACAACACGATTCATTCCGCTATTGAAAAAATCTCAACAGCCAATTGTTGTGAATATTACCTCACAAATGGGGTCAATCGAAAGAAAAAATTACGGCGGCTATTATAGCTATTCAGCCAGCAAAGCCGCCTTAAATATGATTACCAAGCTTTTATCACACGATTTACGTCGTTTAAACATCACTGTGTTGGCAGTGCATCCTGGTTGGGTTAGAACGGACATGGGAGGTACTGCCGCTCCTCTAAGTCCACAAGACTCTGTAAAAGGAATGTTACGCCTCATCGAAAAAGTAACATTACGGGATACGGGCACCTTCTTTTCATGGGATGGCTCTGTTATCCCGTGGTAATAGTAAAAAATAAAACTGCAATTCGTTTACAAAAAATTGAAACTAGAACAAACACTCTGAATAAAAGTATACAAAACAAAATGAGGAATCCTAATGAGCACCACAGTAAAACTAAGTAAAAGGGCGAAAAAAGAATTAGATCGCCTTCAAGCAAAAATTACCTTACAAACGGGGGAAAAAATTAGCCAACAAGAACTACTAGATAAAATAATTCATTTTGTTCAAAGTAAAGAGGATGAATTTCTTCAAGAAGCAATTTTTAACTGGCGTCCTTTATCTGATAGGGAATGGGAGCAAATTAAGCAATTAGTTACCGATTTTGGCAAAAAAACAAGCGAAGATACCACTAACCAAGAATTATATGGAAACACGGCTGGGTAATGTTATGGGATACAAACACCTACCCTTCTTTCATGGGATGGCTTTGTTATCCCGTGGTAATAAGACCTTCCTTTTTATAAAAATCTGATGATCCACCAAGCACTTAATTTAAGGAAGTATCAAGGAATATTTCACAAAACACGGCCGCATTTGTTTTCCATTTTCATGAAAGACTAAAAATCCATGAAATCTTGAACGTCACCATTATTCAGCATAATTAAAATCGTATATCCCGTTTTTACGCCGCCCATACCCGGTGAACCAGCTGGCATACCTGGAAGAATCAGTCCTTGTGCTTTTGTTGTATATCCTTCTTCAACAAATTTTGCTATGGCTTCAAGATTGACGTGACCTTCCACAAAAAAATTCTTGAATACAGTTGTATGACACGCACGAAGCTCGTCTGCCAGATTGTACTGATCTTTAATGGTACTTAACGCTGTTGAATCCACGATTTCTACTTTTAAATTAACTTTGGAATATTTCTGCAGGTATTTGGCATACTCATGACAACAGCTACAGCCTTCTGTGGCGTATAACGTGGCACTATATCCTTCAAGAACGTTAGCGGATACATTCGGTGCGGACGGCGCAGTATTTATATTGAAGATTGCAGCAATAACACTTGCTCCTATAAATAGCACCGCAATTCCCAGTATGGTGAATTTTATTGAATCTTTTATGGGCGTGGAGCTTCGACTCTTTCCTTTTTTCACCCGACGTCGTGAAGAATGCACCATACCTATCTCCTCTGAAAATTTTTGCTATTAACGCGGACTATTGAGCATCATTGTTAATTCTCTAGCACTTCATGGATTAGTACTTGCTTGTTGGGAAGTAATTCCGCTAAAGCATGGTGAATTTTCATCGTTTCACCATGATGTTGTGGCAAAGGAAGAACTGAAGAAGAATTACAACAAGGTTTGTGTTCACCACGCCAACAAACAAGACGTTCTTCTTGAAGTTCCATCGGACGCCCACAATGATAGGGATATAACTCAAGATAGTCGCATGAAACACATTTAAAAACCATAATTTCCACTTTTTCGCTCATTATTATTCCCTTTCTTCATTTTTTTATTGGTTCATTCAGCACTATGCTTTTTATTCAAACGTACAAGAAAATCCTTATATTAATCTTCAAGATATATATACAAAAGACATATCATTTTTCTCTTTATAAAATGCGATGCTGATTGCAACTCTTGAGAATCAACTAATCCCTAAGCTTGGCAATGTTTCGATTTTTTCACTTGAAATTTTTGTCTATTTATAGAATTATCACTGGAAAACGCATATTGCATCGAAAAAAATTAAACATTCCTTGTTATTCTTAATTTTTCTGAAACTTTTTTCCGTTTGTTTTATTTC
>WAPZ01000640.1 GCA_015520535.1 Candidatus Heimdallarchaeota archaeon | reverse complement strand
GTATTCTTGGCAACATGAAGGTGAAAAATTAAAAGATCTTATTTCAATTATTTTTAGGAAGAATTTTGAATGAAATCCGTTGTTTTAGCTAAAATTCCCCGTGCCGGATTAGCGAATAAATTACTTGTTTGGGCTCATGCTTTAACTTTTTCAGTCAAATATAAATTAAATCTATATGAAACATCGTGGATTCATGTACCCGTCGGACCAATTTTAAGAAGGGAAAAATCAAAGCGTTTGTATTTTAACATAGTTCAGGCCGGAGATACTATTCCAATAACGCACCGACTATTATGTAAACAAGTAGTTTTGCCAAAATCTGATTGGACAAATATAATCCCTGAATCTTCTAAAATATATGTTTTCAAGGAGGTGCCTTACCACAAAACGTATTTTGATCTTATTGCCCCGTTAAGAAGCGAAATTATACAATCTTTTTTCAGGAGGATAAACCAGAAATTATTACTGAAGGCAAATAACATTTCCTCACCTGCCATAGCCCTTCATATAAGAAGGGGAGATTTTAAAAAAATGCCTTGGGTGCATTATGATTGGGATTGGTATCGAAAATTGATCTTTGATATAAGAGGCTTTCTTAAGGAAGATGTTCCTGTAACTGTATTTTCGGATGGGAGAGCAGATGAAATTGATATTTTAAAGGATGTGAAAAATATTCATTATTTCAGTTCGGGCAATGATTTAATTGATTTAATTGTGATGGCAAGGGCAAAAGTGATAGTGCCATATCCCGGCAGTACATATAGCTTGTGGGCAGGATTCATTAGCGATTCTATTATAATTCATAAAAATAATTATAACATCAGACATCTGAATTCGCAGGATATTTATGAAGGTAATCCATACATGAATAACACATTCGATCAGAAATTGGAGCATCAGTTAAAGAAAAAATTAGTTTATTCCCCGAATAAATGAAAAATTTACTGATAATCTATCCTCACTGGCCGCCATCCAATCTTGCCGGAGTGCACCGGCCAAGACTTATTGCAAATTTTATCCGCAAATATGGCTGGAACCCTATTGTCCTAACCGTTTCTTCCGAATATTATGAAGAAAAGCCTGATGCTGACATGAAGTTACTTGTTGCCGAAGATACGGAGGTGGTTTATTCAAATGCTTTCAGGGTAACGAAGCCAAGAATTATAGGGGATATTGGTATCCGGGGATTCTTTCATTTGTATAAAAAGGCAAAGAAAATAATCAAAGATAGACGAATTGATTTTATCTGGATACCCATCCCCTCCTTTTACGTTTCCCTGTTGGGGAGGTTATTGTACGAAAAGACGCAAGTTCCTTATGGTATTGATTATATTGATCCATGGATCAGGGATATATCCAATCAAAGTGACTGGAGACATAAGATTAGTATTTTAATTGCAAAATTTTTAGAGCCCGTTGCGGTAAGGAAAGCATCCCTGATCACAGGAGTATCCTATGAGTATTACCGCCCGGTGTTAGAGAGAAATTTTAAGTTTAACAATGAAGATAATGGGAAGGGTAAATATGTTATTTATCACGCATCCTTTCCCTATGGCTTTGATCCGCGAGATCATGAGGTAAAACCCGATAATCTATCATTTCCCTGGGATGGAAAGAATTGGATAAAGCCCTGGGTTTATGCCGGCGCTTTTCTGCCCAACTCAAGGATATTCGTGAAACTGCTTTTTGAAGTCATTTCGGAAATGCGGTCAAAAAACCTGTGGGACGATAATGTTAGATTTTATTTCATGGGAACGGGTAAATACAGAGGCAGGGGAATTTCAGATTATGCCAGGGAATCAGGGATTGAGGATATCGTGTATGAGGATCGCAACCGGTTCCCGTTTTTATATGTACTAAATGCCTTATCCGCCTCTGATACAGCAATGGTGATAGGTAGTACGGAAAAACACTATACGGCATCAAAGGTTTACCAGGCTCTGTTAAGCCGTAAACCGGTATGGGCTGTTTTTCATCACGATAGTTCTGCCGTAAGGGTAATGGAAGAATGTAACGCTGACCAGTACCTGGTCAAATATACAGAGAATATGTCAGATGATGCTATTAAAAAGCGCATGAAAGAGTCTCTGTTAAAAAGATTGCACAACTCAAAGTGGCAGCCAAATTTCAATGCTCTGGAAAAATATTCTGCCGGGGAGTCGGCAAGGATACTGGCTATGGCCATTGATAATGCGATAAGAGAGGATGAATGAATTCACATAAGATTTAATTTGGAATTTGAAGAAGCTTGCCATTGTAACTACTCATCCGATTCAGTACAACGCCCCTTTTTTCAGGCTGTTGAATGAGAGGGGAAAGGTTTACCCAAAAGTATTTTACACCTGGCCTCAGGCAATAAAAAGTGTTAAGGACATAGGATTTGGAGAGGAAATCGAATGGGATATTCCACTTCTTAATGGATATGAATGGGAAGTTGTTGAAAATGTCTCAAAGAATCCCGGTTCAAAATCATGGGACGGTATAAATTGCCCCACCCTAATATCCAGGGTTCTGGAATTTAACCCAGATGCAGTCTTTGTGTATGGTTGGAATCTTAAAAGTCACTATGGTGTGATGCGTTATTTTAAAGGTAAAATACCGGTATGGTTTTTTGGAGACTCAACCTTATTGGATGAAAAATGGGGTATAAAAAAATTGGCAAGGAGAGCTTGGCTGTACCGTGTATATAAAAATATTGATAAAGCATTTTATGTAGGCGCCAACAATAAAGATTATTTTCTATCACATGGTGTTGAAGAGAAACAACTCGTATTTTTTCCACATGCAATAGAAAATGAACGTTTTTATGATGATGAGAATAAACAATATGAGAAAAAAGCTAAAGAATGGAGAGAAAGGTTGGGTTATGGCGAAGATGACTTGATCATTTTATTTGCCGGGAAATTTGAGCCAAAAAAGAATCCGCTATTACTTATAAAATCTGTTAAACAGGTAAATTCTCAACTGGAAAATAAAAATAATCCCATAAGACTAATTATGGTCGGAAACGGACCGTTAGAAATTAAATTGAAACAGATTTGCAATGATGACCCGAACATAAAATTCCTGCCGTTTCAGAATCAGTCTGTTATGCCTATTGTGTATCGATTGGGAGATGTTTTTTGCCTGCCATCGAAAGGGCCAGGAGAGACATGGGGTTTAGCGGTTAATGAGGCTATGGCATGTGGACGACCGTTGATAATCAGCAATAAGGTTGGGTGTGGACGTGATTTGGTAAGACATGGTTATAATGGAATAATTTTTAATTCTGATATTGAGTTAGTGGAAGCAATCCATAGTTTATTATTGGGCAACCAAATTCTTCAATCCGGAATGGTCAACAGACGTTTAATTAGTGATTGGAATTACAAGGTTAAATGTGAATCCGTTGAACAACAATTATTACTTTATTAAATAGGTGACCGTGAAGCTGGAAGGAGAAAAATCATTTGGTTTAATAATTATTTTATCACTAACAGTAGGCCTATATGCCTTACTTCGAGGAGAATTATTAATCACATCTTTTGGTTTGAGTCTTGTAACATTTTCCTTCTTATTGTATATAATG
>WAPZ01000639.1 GCA_015520535.1 Candidatus Heimdallarchaeota archaeon | reverse complement strand
TTTAAAAAGTTTTTTAAATATCTTTAATAAAAATCGTAATTGGAAGTAAAAATATGGAAACTCGCCTCATCTATTTTGAGAGTTATCGCAAAACGGAGTAATTACTTATGCCCATGGCAACACAGAAAATAAAAGTCTACATTGAAAATTATGGCTGTTCCGCAAATGCCTCGATTTCCGAATTTATTCGTGGTATAATGAAGAGTCATGGCTATGAAATCACACAAAACCTTTCCGATGCTGATCTCACAATAATTAATACTTGTATTGTGAAACAGAACACTGAACATCGCATGAAAAGTCGAATCACAGAACTTGCACACCAAAAACCACTCATCGTCACCGGATGCCTTCCCATCGCTTTAGAGGATTGGCTAAAACAACAAACCATGACCACCCAGAACATCAGTGTAATCCATCCCGATTACGTAGATACAGTTCCCGACATTACTCTTCAACTCCTAAAAAACGGAAAAACAATCTTTAATATTCAACCACGAAGGAATTTCACAAAAAATCCGAACATTCAAAAAGTATATATTAATCCAATCATTAGCATAGTCGAAATAAATCGCGGCTGCCTTTCTAAATGCAGTTTTTGTATTGTGAAAGACGTTAAAGGGCACTTAAAATCCCGAACACCCGGTGAGATATTAAAAGAAATTCAATATGATTTAATAAATCAATGCCAAGAAATATGGCTGACAAGCCAAGATACAGCAGTATATGGGCGTGACTTCGGTGAACCCTATTACTTACCCGATCTAGTTCGTGATATTGTCAACATGAACGGTGACTTTTGGTTACGAATTGGTATGGGAACACCATGGGGCTTTTACAAAATCATTGATCCACTATTGGATGCCATGAAATCTAACAAAGTCTTTAAATTCCTTCACATTCCTATTCAAACCGGCTCCCAAAAAATATTAAGAAAAATGCGTCGTGGTGGATCTATTGAACAATTTAAAGCTACGATCAAAAAAATCAGAGCCCACTTTCCAGAATTTACACTTTCAACTGATATCATCACGGGTTTTCCTGGAGAAACTGACGATGATCATCAACTTACGATAGAGCTCCTAAAAGAAATTCAGCCCGCCATCGTAAATCTATCAAAATATACCGATCGACCAGGAACTGAAGCTGCAAAAATGAAAAATAAAGTACCAACACACATCAAAGCACAAAGAAGCAAAGAACTAAGTCAACTAAAAGATGAAATCGCAAAAAAACATTACTCGCAATGGATTGGCTGGAAAGGCATCGTTTTAATCGATAAGATCGGAAAATACAAGCATCAATATATTGCACGTAATTATGCTTATGTTCCCACCCTTATTCAGTGGAATGAGCCACTTCCTTTGGGAACGAAAGCTTTTATTACCGTAACCGAGGTCACTCCCACCCACGTCATTGCTGAAGTCGAAGAGATTGTTTACAAGCCCGTACGAAAAAAATCACCCCAAATTTCAATCCCAATAACGCCTAAAATCCATTAAAAATACCATTCTAACGCGAAAACCAAATCTATGTAAATGAAATGATAAATAAAAGACAAATAGGTCAACACTAATGCCTAAAGAGAGCAAACCCATTGAAAATATTGAACTTTTAGAATTCGGTCACATCCCGGGAAAAATAGTTGGAAAAGTCGTAATCGACAGCCGCTCCCATATCATAGGCGTGGTCAGAAGCCTAATGCTCACATTACCCAATGCAAAACTTAAATTAGTTGTTAAAGGACTCAATAGCGAGTTTTTTGTACCAATCGAAGATATCATCGGTATCGGCTCTGTAATTCAACTTTCAAACACATATAAAGCTGCTGAACCCATTGACTTTAATGAAATCCTCCCCATTATTAAAGAAATTAAAAATGAAATCTCACAATTTATCAAATTCTATACACAAAGAGGTTGAATAAAATGGATCCACAAACCACAAAAAAACTAGCTCATCTGCTTCGTAGCGGAGCTACTATGCTCGATAAAACATGTCCCGAATGTAATGTTCCCTTATTTAAAAAAGGAGACAAAATTTTCTGTGGCTCCTGTAACCGCGAAGTCATCTATGTCAAAGACGACCAGGAAAAAATCGAAGTGGAAAGCCAACTTCTTCATCGGCAAGTGCTCCATCAGCTTAAAAATGTCCTCTACGGCAAAATTGATAACTTAACGCAAGAAATTGCAAACACTCCGATGGAAGACATTGAAAACCAATTAGACCTTCTTTCCAAAACACTTTATGTCATCTCTCAGATAGAAACTTTACACGAAAAGCAAAAATCTGAAACAAAAGAATAAAAATATGGAAATAGCAGTGGTGAGTTAATAAAATGCCAGAAATTGCGCTCGCATCCATCGATCGTCTCATTAGAAAAGCCCAACAAAACGCTCACACGGTTTCACTTCAAGCCGTCACTAAACTACGCGATATCCTTGAAAACCTAGGCACAGAAATTGCACAAAAGGCAATCGAATTGATGCTAGCAAGAGATGGAAAACGCCTCAATGAAGATGATATCATTTTAGCGGCTAAAATGGTTCTTAAGCGTGACACGCTCTAAAACCTTCGTTATTGACCAAGAAAAAATAAAAAAACCATAATAGATTTTTAGGAACTCAGGTTGTAATCTCCGAGAGTCGATTTAATTCTAACGCTTTTTCTATTTCTATCATGCTTAAATCTAATAAGGATTCTATTTTTACGCGATGTTTTAATGATAAACGCCTCATTTCGGGACTGGTAGGGCCTATACATGGAGACCCGGGAACACGAGGCGAAATATCAAAAATCACAAATTCTGACTCGGGAGTAATGGCCCCTTGTAAAGAAAAAGATCCAATCATCTTCGGGGGAAAATGTTCTTCAACCGCATCCAAAAATTTTTCTGCAGCTTCATAAACTAAGGGTTTTTTTGACTCTCGCATGGTAACACCTTTATGACCAACTTCTTCATTGGTCACTGGTATTTGAAGCTTCAATTGGTCACGAGCTGGCAAATTTAATATTCCACTTAAATTAGTTTGAATACGATCATCAAAACCCGCAAAATCCAAACGACCAAAAATATCTTCTAAGCCATAAGCATGAAAATTTGCATTAAAGCGCGGTCCAACAATGAACTCTTCGATAACACAGTTATCTAATTCCTCTTGCGTTATGAGCCCACGACGAACCATTTCGTTACCCTTTTGATAAAACTCCTCCGGTGAAGTAGCATAAAAAAAAGCTCGCTCTAACGGCCGATCTTTTTGCTGTGTTTTTGCTACGACTAAACGATCTATCTCATTAGGCTTAAATAATCGTGGGTACCTTATATTTGCTTGTTCCATCAGCCAATACTGATTTTTATCAATTTTTCGCTCTTCTATTTTTAATACATAGCGATTACCATACAGTGGCACGCGGAATTTCCGTTCAATCTGCTCATACCCACAATACACTACAAAACTCCGATTCGGTATAAAAATTGTATCCAACTCTTCCAAAAAAGTCTGGTTCTCATCCAATAACAAATCACGAAATCGATCTAAAATCAAATATTCGTCAAATAAATGACGATTATATACAGTATAGAGTTTTTCACGCCCTTTTTCACATACGACAACCGTTCGAAAGCCATGAGACTTTGCTGCAACTCCTATTTCCTCTGCGGAATGTGATCCAAATATGCCGATTGTAGCCTTCATCGTATCAAATCCCCTCATCAATCCAGTAACACATGCTTACCTGTAAATTAATAAGATTTTAAATTGGAATGCCTTTAAAAAAATGAAAAAGTTACTTTATTGCTTTTTTCAATCCCTTTTTGAGCACCGTTTTTGCTTGTTTGTCTACTCCGGTTTCTTTTATTGCATCCTTAACTACTTCTTTAGCCACATCCCCAACCGCATCAAGTGCTACATCTGCCGCCTTTTCAACTGCTTTTTTTGCTCCTTTTTTAACAATTTCCTTCATCTAAACCAAACCACCCTCAATTTCTTTAAGTAATAATTCTTTCAGCCCTTTTTTGAATCTTTCGTTATCCAAACCAATGTTTCTTCCAACCCTTATTATCACAATTCAACTCTGTGACGGCGACCTTTTCTCTAAAAATAACTCTTTTTGCCACATTAGACCATGCACATTATTTTTTAACCATTAGAATTTTAAAGTTACTTGACAAGAGAAAGCAAATGATGCCCTCACACGCAGAATATAACTGCAAACAATGATTATTCGTCCAACCAAAATATTCAAATGCCCCGGTAGTGTAGCTCGGCCCATCACTCCGGCCTTTCGGGTTGTTCTAGTAAACAGCAAAGAAAGCCGGTAACCCGGGTTCAAATCCCGGCCGGGGCACCAACATCAGACTAACATCCTGTAATCTTGTTTTAAGTTACATAAAATGTTAAAATCACTACAAAAATAAAATAAACTCACATTCACACGGTAACATAACTTGTAGGATGAAATAAAAATGGTTGATAAACCACTTGACCTATTACGCCAATCACTCGGCAAAAATGTTCTCCTCAAATTACGAGGAAAAAAAGAATTAAAAGGATTATTGTTATCCTATGACCAACATCTTAACCTCTATCTAGATAATGCCGAACTCATCTCTGAAGATGAAGATACTCCTCCCGAAAAACTCGGTAAAATTGTCTTAAGAGGCGATAATGTCATCTTAATCTCACCACCTTAATTATAAGGTATAAAAAATCAATACACACCCTTTTAACCATCCACATACTTTCAACAGATAATTAAAGAGTGCAAATACAAAAATAACAACTCACGAGGTCTTTAATATGACAAAAGGAACACCATCTTTTGGAGAAAAAAGCGGAAAGAAAAATCATATTCCCTGTCGACGATGTGGCAGAAGAGCCTACCATGCCAGAAAACATGTGTGTGCGGCTTGCGGATTCGGTAGAACAGCTAAAATTAGAAAATATAAATGGGCAAATAAGCCAGTAAACCGAAAACGACGGCTAAAATAAAAATAACAACCATTTATCCATTCATTTCTTCTTTCCTTCACAACTCAAAAATTTTTAAAACCACTTCATCCAATGTTGACATGCAACCAATACGCACAAAAAAGAAAAATAGTTCTACAAAAAAATAAGCAAACACATACTGCCACGGTAGCTCAGGCGGGAGAGCGCTGGACTGAAGTAATAAAAGCTCAGCGCTTTAAAGCCGAAATCCAGTTGTCCGGGGTTCAAATCCCCGCCGTGGCACCAAAAACTCTCTTGTTTCACTCTTTTTGGTAGATTTGTTGAGTTTTAGTGATTTTTTTACATTTTCTGCGGTTTTACATGATTTTAAATAAGTAAACAGACCTATATGATTCTCTCTGCTCTAATAAAGTCGTGTTTGGCGAAATTTCTCTGCAAAATGCTTTAAGCGTTGCTTTTCGATTGAACCGTCGGGAATTGTTTTACTTAAAATTTGAGCACAAATATGAAGAGTTTCCCTTTCAATGTCAGAAAGTGCCTTTGTATTATCTATTATGCCTCGTTTTTTTGCATCTTTATTTAGTAAAGTAACTAACTTAACAATAAATGGGAGAACATTGTCATTAGAGTATTTTTTTGATCCTAGGGTTGTTAATGGAGTTAAATAGAAGTACTTTCCCTTTTTTGTGATCAAATTATAATGATGAAGGATTTTAAAGTCAGTGTGACATAGTTGTGCAATATTTTTGGTTTCGTCAAATGATATTCCTTTATTAGGATAGAGAAGTTGGAACATAAGATAAAATCGGGTTGGTGGATCGAGATATTTGGATGTTGTTTCCCGAAAAAAGATGCGGAAAATTGTATTCGTAACCATTTCTGACACAAGATAAAGAAGTTTTGTGGGCGGGATTTCTCTACCATTGGCATCTATAATACGGTTATATCGGGTAAAATGCCTTAATGCAATACCAATAGCTGCGATGAATGAGTCTAGGTTAAGCACACCATCTGGATTTCGTTGAAAGTAGCGTTGTAATTCGCTTGATAGGTCTATTTTTATTTGTGTAAGTAAGCCAACCGTTTTTTTCTTTTCCTTACGTGCGATTAGATAGAGTGACGTACTTAAAGCTGCAGTTTTTTGTTTTGTTAGTCGCGATTTAAGTTCTGTTTGGATAGGCCATGCGGCAGTTATGATAAAATTAGATTCGAGAAGGTTTTGAACAAGATCCTTCCACCCAGCGATTGAACTATGAGAATAAACTAAGATAAGGGTACCACCGGGTTTTAACACACGAAAAATTTCTTTAAGTGCGGTTGTTAATTTTTCTCGAAAGGTATTATGGGTACATTCGCTTGATGATGCTGAATCTTTTGTTTTTTTAGCTACTATTTCTTTAGTTTTCGGTGTTAAGGGAGTTGAAAATAGTTCGGGATACACATCATATAAACCTCTTTTTAACCAGACGTAAAAAAAATCGGAAAGATCGGCGTAGTTAATATTATTATAATAAGGAGGATCTGTAAAAATTATGTCAAAAAAATCGTCCGGGTATGGGATTGAAGTAGCAGAGGCTTGTATGACGATGCCTTGCTCCGTGGAGGCGTGAACGATTTGTTTCAACCAGTTAATAGTTTTTTTGGTAGCGATATCCCAGCCACCGGCATAGGTATTGAAAGGATTGAGTTCCATATAGCCCCAAACCATTCCAATCGCTTGAAAACCAAAGGTATGAACAATTCCGCGTGCACCTTCAACTTTTAAGAAGGAAAATCGTGAATTAAAATCTGCTAATCGGTCGACTTGAAGCATTAAATACACAATAAGGGCATTAATGTAAGATTGAGATATGTTTTCCTTTAGTAAGAGATCTTTTAGGCGCCGGATTTTTTCGATAAACGTTATTAAGGCTAACTTTTGTCGTTCATTAAATAGATCAGCCCATTTATGAAAGCCATACTTAGTAATTGGATGAACGTCTTTATTAACGATTTCTTCTGACGGTAAAGGAGGGAAAGGGAAGATGTTTTCAAGAGTTTTAATTTTATGACGTAAATAAGTTTGTGCTTTATGATAAGTAGTCAAGTCTTTTTCAGACGCCATTTTATAAATTTTCCCTTTTTTAGCATGCGACCGATAGATAGAAGCAATGAGTTTTTCTTTATACTTTTTTTGCTGGAACATACGTTTGAGTTCTTGTGGTGGGATTGAATATCCACATTGTGGGCAGGTTGCAACACCTCTTCGTATCGTTCCGCATGATGGATCAAAATTTTTTATTTCGTCGTCAAAGCTTTCTTTAATTGGTAATTCAAGACGATTTTGACTAATGCGTGGTATGAAGTAAATTTTCCTTTTTTTTGTTTTTGCCAACCAAAAATGCTTGAGGAGTGGATATTCAAGGCTACAAGATTTATTGGGGCATGTAATATAATAAGACCATATGTATCCTTGTAACTGAGCGTTATTTTCGTTTTCTGTCAGATCGTAGAATTGTTTTAACTCCGCTAATACTTCCACTTTAACCCATTCTGCGAAAAATTTAAGATCTTCTATCAAATTATAAGTTAGTTTGATGTTATTACTTCCAAAGGCTCCATTAACTTGGATTACTCTTTCGTTTAACGACTGATTCACTTGTGTGGGGCACGTAAATGGTAACTCTAACAGTGCCTTCAACAAGAGGGTTGCTACAGGATTATAATCAAAAGCATAGGTTTTAAAGCCTAAAGTAAGTGCAGAAAAAGGAATGGATCCTCCACCAGCAAAAGGATCTAGAATCTTGAGTTTTCGCTTTTTTATTATTTTTTGTATGTGATTTTGGTATTCATGCGTTTTTGTTTTTTTTGACATTGAATTAGTATGACGACTAACTGCTTGAATAAAGTTCTCATATTTTCTAGTATCTTGTAACAGCGAATTTGCTAATGCTAGCGTATTAAGTGGGAGCACACTTGCAGATAGGATAGCACGCGATACAGTGACGGGTTTTCGGCTCCACCACACGTGAAACGTCGAAATTGAATTCACATGATTGTTACGTTCTTGTTGCGCAATTGCATTAAGTGTGGCTAACGGAAGCGAATGTTCAATTAGCAACTCATCCAAGGCACTTTCCTCCAGATATAGACTAAAATTTGAATAATTAAAAAGTTTTTGCGGGGTATGTGTCAATGTTTTGACGAGATTACACAGCTAAATATAAAAAGGATGAAATGAAGTGGCTTTATAGAATTGCCATCTAGAGTTTTGATTTGTTAGTATGATTGGGGACTAGACGAATGGTTAAAGATAGAAAACTTTTACCAGAGATGTTTGATGACTTTATTGAAGAAGAACACCAGGAAATTGGAGTGGATGTGCTAAATAAATTTTTTGATCACTATGGTGAACCGCCAGACATGTTTTTTCTTAATTTAGAACGAATTTTATTGCCACTGGCGTGCAAAAAGTTTGAAAAGTTGGCAATTTATACAGCCGGTGCAATTGCCAGCGAATATGGTGCCTCAATCACGTTACTTCATGATGGAAAAAAAGACCCGTCGCAATATATTCCCGAATTAAGACGAATGGGAGTCAAAAAAAATATAGAAGTACGTATTACTAAATACGGAGATCCTGTACGCAGTATTTTAGAAGAAAGTAAAAATGATTACGATTTATTAGTTTTACCGTCGAGACGTCGTCTCAAATTAATAGATAAAATCATGTTACGTAGCATTTCGCGAAGTATATTGCATAGAATACCCTTTCACATTCTGCAAGTATACCCCCCGCGCCACGGAAAAGTTCCTGATACTATTAGTCGTGTTGGACTATTATTACCTAGAACCGTTCGTGATTTACATTTAATTTATTGGGCGAATGCCTTACTCAGCAAAAAAGGCGAACTTTTAGCCTATCATATTGCTGACATCCCCCAAATCACCCCGTTACGAATGGTAATGGATGATGATGTCATTCAGAAAGAACGGGAGAATTTTAAGATTTTAGTAGAAGGATATTCAAAACTGTTTACCACTAAAATAACGCCCTATTTCCTCGCATCACATAACATCATTAAAGGAATTAAAGAATTAATCCAACGTACCAAACCCGATCTAGTTTTCTTAGGGCAAAGCCGAAAAACACGTCGTTTTACCATCCGACGTTCACTTTCAGAGAAGCTTTTGGATAAATTCAACTGCCCAATGGTAGTACACCATTTTCCGGCTACAAATGAATGAGGTTTAACCGAAATAATCTTTTGCCATTACTTTTTCCCTACATAAAGGTTGAAATAGGCACAAAAAATCAAATTTTTAATGAATACCACTCAAATAGGCAAGTGAATTGACGTGACTACAGCAATATTCTATTTTTTGCTTCTTATTTTCGGTTTAATCCTTTTCTTTATAATCAGCTACCTCCAACTCCGTCGTGTAGCAAAAGAAGTCGAGGAAGAAGAAGCACTCGGAGAATCCGTCTTGACACGCGATTTAACAGAGTTCGATATAACAATGGTCGGTGTTGGCGCCATGATTGGCGCTGGAATATTTGTACTCACTGGTATTGCAGCTGGCTTTGCCGGACCTGCGTTGATTTTTGCGTTTCTCTTGAATGGTTTTTTGACATTCCTTACCGCCGCGGCGTACGCTGAATTAGGCTCCGCAGTTCCTGAAGCTGGTGGTGGGTATTTATGGGTAAAATCAGCAATGGGAAATTATCAAGCCTTTTTAAGTGGATGGATGTCGTGGTTCGCCCATGTAGTAGCAGGTAGCCTTTATGCTCTTGGTTTTGGTTCATACTTTGCGTTTCTCCTTACAGAGGCTCATATTATCCCAGAATATTTAAAAGAAAGTGCAACCGTTATTATAGCAATAATTATTATCTTAACGTTTGCCTTCATCAATTTTATGGGTTCCTCAGAAACCGGAAAAGTTGGAAATCTGATTACAATAACAAAACTCATAATTATTGGAATCTTTATTTTAAGTGGATTATGGGTAATACTGACAAACTTTTCGGTTCAGATAAAAAATTTTGATCCTTTTTTCCCGAATGGTATAACGGCAATGTTTATGGCAATGGGACTCACTTTCATTGCCTTCGAAGGGCATGAAATTATCGTTCAAACGGGTGAAGAAGTTCTAAAACCCCGACGAAGTATACCACGAGCTATTTTCAAAGCCATTATGATTGTCATCCCTATTTATTGCTTAGTAGCTATTACCGCAATTGGCGCAATTACGGTTGAAAATGGAAGTACATGGAAATTTTTGGGTGAAGCGGGGGAATTGGGAATTGCAGAGGCAGCTAAACAATTTATGCCTCTTGGCGCAACTTTATTACTTTTTGGTGGACTTATCTCAACATTATCGGCATTAAATGCAACTATTTATTCATCCGCACGCGTTTCTTTTGTGATGGGGAGAGATAAATTACTTCCACCGCAATTTGGTAAAGTAAACTTCTGGAGAAGAACTCCACATATTGCAATCATTGGCTCCAGCATCATTATGATATTAATCGTGATTCTTCTTCCTATCCGCTCTGTTGCCGCTGCCGCGGATGTCATGTTTTTACTCCTCTTTTTACAAGTCAATCTAAGCCTATACCGAATAAGAAAAAAATATAGTAATCGCCTAAATTACGGTTATAAAATCCCATGGTTCCCATTCATTCCTTTTATGGCGATTGCGGGAAAAATCTTCATTTTAATTTTTCTGCTTATCTTAGAACCAATAGCAATCACCGGCACACTTATATGGATATTTTTAGGGACAGCACTCTGGTTCCTTTACTCAAAAAAGAACATACAAAAATATGGTTTTCAAGATTCCTTCAAAAACTACTTCCTCAAGTCATAAACGAATAAAATCAGTAAATCTGCATACAAATTCTAAATAAATCTCACATTAATCATTTTTTTCGTATTGAACACCATTTTACTTTTCAATTTTAAAAACACAAAGAAATTTCATCTTCCACTTCAATTTTGGCGTCAATGATATCACAACAAGCCTTTTCCCAACTAAAAATATTTTAATTGCACAAAAAATACATAGAATTTGAAAGTACACGTGAACTGCAAAGTGAATGGTCGTAGAACGTGAAACACAATGGAAATACGGGTGATTCTTGTCGAACCTTCAAAGCCAGAAAATATCGGAGCTGTAGCGCGCTTAATGAAGAATTTTGGGTTTTCAAAGCTCTACATCGTAAATCCAGTTCCTTCTGTAACAGCAAAGGAAGCTTTAATTGTTGCTAGAAAGGGTACTGAACTCCTTACAAACGCTGTAACAACGACATCATTTGCTGAAGCCATTAAAGGTATTAATACTGTAATTGGAACAACTGCAAGACTTGCAACACCAAAAAACATAATAAGAAATTATATTATCCTTCCCGAGTTGATTCAAAATTACAAATTAACTGAACTGGGCGCTATAGGTCTTGTTTTCGGCCGTGAAAGCCATGGACTTTATAACGAAGAAATAAAGCAGTGCGATCTCCTCGTTACTATTCCGACATACCACGAGTATCCAACCTTAAACTTATCTCATGCTGTTGCCATCGTCTTATATTCTATTTATCAAAAAATAAGCCAAGAAGAAAGTATAAAGAACAATCATACAACGCTGAGACAAGAAACACTACCTTTAGCCACTGCTGACGATAAAAAAGCCTTCTTTAGCTACTTCGACAAGTTGGTAGATATCTCCGGGTACCGTGAAGTTAAACGAAATATAATCAAGCAAAATTTTAGAAATATAGTTCATCGAGCGCAATTACGTGGTCGAGAAAGCAGTGTTCTAATTGGATTTTTCAAATGGCTCATTAAACGGTTAGAAGAAAGCGAATAGGCGCACATTTTTTGCCTTAGTTCGCAATAGAATATCTACCTATCCATAGCCATTCCAATACCTAAACATTTTTAATGCCGCATGTTTATCAATGTTAATGAGGGATTTTAAATGGCACTCGACATTATTTTCGAAATTGCTCAACTTCTTGTGACCTTATCGCCGTTAACATTATTTGTTTGTGGCTTAGTTGCGGCACTCTGGCTCATTGAAAGGATGACAGATGTTGTTTTATCTGACATAACCAAATGGATTAAAACGGTCGGATATTTGGGAATTTTTTTCGGTATATTTAGTTTCGTTACTGCAATTGGTGGTTTAATTTTCATTTATAAGAATGGTTCCCAACAAAATTTTGACATTAGTACCGTAGGCATTCTTTTCTTAGTCGGTCTTGTACTGAGTCTCCGCCAAGTCCGCTATATTCGTTTTGGAAGTTATATATCATTGTTCGGATCTCTTATCGTTCTTTCTATCATTTACTGGAGTTATACCAATGATATTTTCATTCCAGGATTAACTTCTATTCTTTTAATCGCAATTGTCAGCGCAGCACGAATTATTGATGACTTTACTTATGTTTTAGGTTCGATCTTTTCCATTCCGTTAGTCTCTGTTGCCATTGGAGTAATTGCAATAATAGCGAGTGTGCTTGCACTTTTTAATCTCACGTTTTTAAGCTTATTTACTCTATTTTTCAGCATTTAGTTGAAAAAGAAAAAGTAAAATAAAAATTGAAGCCCAAAGAAATATATAACGAAACTATGGGGAAAAATAGGTCCCAAACTGATCTAAAATTTCATTTGCAATATTCACAAACCAATCTAACACCCCGGTAATCAAAGAAAGAATAATAAGCATACCAAAAAGACCAATTCCAATAAGAATTCCTTCTTCAACCATTGGTGAGCCACGACGATCTCTCATGATACAATCCCAACGCAGAAGAAACCCCGTTCTAAGTTTTCTCATTTTTTTTCTAAACCACATATGCTCATACCTCGCGATTATAGTTCAATGTATTATAGAAAACACACTATTTAAATTCCTAAAAAGAAGAAACTTTGAGAATAGCGAGCGTGATAAAAAAACAGAAAACTTTAAGGATTATGACTTAATTAGAGTCTTAGCCTTTGTCCCAACGTTTAAACAAATTGTGTGTAGTCAAGCCTATTAAATCAAGAACACGTCCTACAGTAAAATTGACAATATCATCGACTGTTTTTGGCTGTGTATAAAAGGCTGGAATCGGTGGAACTATATGTACCCCTAATTTAGCTAGTTTTAACATATTTTCTAAATGAATTACGCTAAAAGGGGATTCTCGCGGAACTAAAAGTAATGTTCGTTTCTGTTTAATAAAAACGTCAGCCGCACGCGTTATTAAATTGGACGCATATCCGTGTGCAATTGCAGCTAAAGTCTTCATACTGCAAGGAACAATAATCATAGCATCGATTAAATATGAGCCCGATGCTGGGGCAGCAGCTAAGTCTTGCTCATCGTAAACTATATCGGCTAATTGTTTAATGAAATCATGTGAAATATCTGGATGCTCATAAGTTAAAACTTTTTTCGCCCCATTAGAGATTATTAAATGAATCTCTACTGTTCTATCTTTCCGATACGATTGAAGGGTTTCTAATAAACGAATTCCGTAAATAATACCGCTCGATCCCGTTATTGCAACTAATAATCTCATATATGCCACGAGTTTATTTGATATATGGTCTTTTTAATTTATTTTAACATCTTTCATTCAATAATCCCTTGAGTTCTCAAAAAATCAATTTGTTCGTCGTTTAGATATTTTCTGAGGTCAAAGGATTCCTCATCTTTAAGTTTTGCTAATTGAAATTCGTCTAATTTTCCTAAAGGCGCTGTTGCGTCAATACCGATTTTAGTATTTGTTTTAGTCACAGGATCTCTCATCGGATCTAAGCTTGAGCCTTTAGCCCACGGAACAATTATGACATCTTTTGACCAATCTACACGCATAGCAACCGCATGTTCTACGGCAATAGGATCAAAAATATCCACATCATGATCTGTTACAATGACACACTTCATACTTGGATGCCCCGCTAATGCAGCTAAAATTGCGTTTTTTCCGTCGCCTTCTGCGCGTTTTTTAATGGAAACGACACCATGCAACCAAGATGATCCGCCACGTGTCAAATATACGCCTTTTACCTCAGGAACCGCATTTTTTACACTATTAAGTATTCTTGGTTCTTGTGTTATACCCATGAGAATAAAATGATCCTCCCCGGCAGAAAGTAAGGCTTGATAATAGGGGTTTTCACGTGTATATATTGCTTTCACTTTTATTAACGGCTGTTTACGAACAATATCATATTTTCCGGCAATATCTACAAATGGCCCCTCATCTACATACTCTGATGTCATAACAGCCTCAATTACTATCTCCGCATGAGCAGGGTAACGAACATCAACAGTTTTGCCTTTTGTTACTGGAATCGGCTCTCCAAGGAGGGCAGATGCGATGGTTAATTCATCAATTCCATATTCTGTACTTGTCGAGGCGCCTAATAATATCGCGGGATGAAGTCCATTGACAATTGCAATTTCTAATTCTTCTCCGCTTTTTTGATACATATTAAACAAATGGCGTTCGACAATACGACCAACCAATTCATTCTCGCTTAACACCAATAATCGATGAATTGAAATATTTTGTTGCCCCGTCTCCTGATCTTTTGCTATAATAGCAGACGCCGTCATGTATCGACCACGGTCTTTGGGATAACTCCATAAAACGGGCAACTCTAAGAGTGATTTAAGCTGCCGTTGATGTACTGGCGCAGAAGCGTGAACTTCAGATACCGATATTCGATTTTTCATAGCATCCGCCATTTTTAGAACAATTTCCTCCTTACGGACGCCCAAAGCTAAAGCCACTAAGTCACGAGAGCTTACGGTGTTACCTACCACTTTAAAATTCGGATGCCCTTCAACATTTTCAAATACTGATACAATACCCTCGGTTTTTTTTAGAAAATTCGCCATTTCAAACAGTGGCGAAATTTGACGTGTTACATGAAGTAACTTATTTTGTGACTCAACTAAGTTCAGATAATTACGTAAATCCATTTTAACCACTATTATTTCATTTACGTGTCGACTCTTTCCTTATATGTCTTTTTACGTAAGGGATGCGTCTGATATGTTTACAATGGCGGCAAAAATACCTAATATGCCGTTTTTTATAGTCTATTCTCACTTTAACATCAGCATCAGAGGTATACGGCGTGTAACAACTCTTGCAATACAGCTTCTTTAAATGTGGTGGTATCTTAAGACGCTGTCTCATGGCAATCTTCTTGGTCAACAAAACATATTCACGAGACAACTCAAGGTTTTCATGCCTCACTTTCCGAGCTAAATTCAGTAGGCGCTGTATTTCCGAAAGAGCAAGATTACGCGACAACACCTCTTGTTTCCTAAAAAAAATACTCTTTCCCTTACGGGAACGCCGAGCACCCATCTTCCTCGAAGCTTCCTCTCGTTACACAAAAAGAATTGGTAGCCACAAGCATTTTTACTTTAAATGCATAGAAAAGAAAAGACACTGGTGCGCCGGCCGGGATTTGAACCCGGGTCGCTGGTGAACTGCATAAAAGCTTGATATTGCTTTTATTTGGCAGACCAGAGTCCTAGCCAGACTAGACTACCGGCGCGGTTTTTGAACGAATTCTTTTCTTAAGTTCTTCCCATTTCCGCTTCCTTTCTCGTTCTATAAATATTTTCCGATTTTCCATAAGAGCAAAGATTCTACCTATTTTAAGGTCTTTAAATAGCACACACATCAATTATAGGTGATACACCAAAAACGTGTGGGAAACCATGACAAATGACACGGTTAAAACCATAAATTGCCCCTTTTGTGACTCTTTATTGCAAATTAACGAAGAAGAAAACGCAAAATGCCCTTATTGCGGTGCATTAGTCTCCTATAAATTTCTCATTAACCACGTCACTAATTTCCAAACTAGCGACGTCACGGACTGCAAACTCTGTTCTTTGATGGCAACTAATAAAAATACAGCAACATAGAATTAAAAAAACTCATTCTTACCTTTTGAATAAAGATCAGCTAAAAATCTTTTATCGTCCAAACCACAACGACGGTGGCTGGGGATAAATCTTTCTTCGACCATAAATAAATGCGATCGGATCACGAATTGAATTAAATAGTCTTGAAAACGAAAGTTTTAAAGTGGGCTTGTTATCATTACTTTTATTTATCTTAATCTCTATAATTCCATAATAATAACTAACCAATGGTCCCGGATTAAATATAATGGTGTTTTTGTACTTCTTAATTAAGGGAAATTCATGAAAATGGCCACATGCATGAATTAAAGGATTAAATTCTTCAATAAGAGATAATAAAGCTGACGAACCTGCTTTTTTATATTTATCGTTTCTTTTATAGACAAAAGACGGAAACTCGTGTGAAACTGTAATCAAAGGCATACTTTCATCGCGTTTTTTTGTCAACTCTTGTTTTAACTGCTCAACATGATGATTATATGTTTTCGTAGGAAGTTCTCCAGTACACACAAGATCGTCATCATATTCACTTACATGCTGCAAAGAATAGCCAACCCCCGCAAATTGAAGATTATTAAACGTGACTACATTTTGATGAAGCAATGTAATTTCGGGAAAAGACCGTTTCAGATGAGTAATTACTTCTGGAAGCTCAATGTTGCCGGGAATCAAAAAAATATTCTTCGTAAGCGTCTTTAAGATTGGAATCATTTGCCGCAAAGATTTTAGTTGATAGTATAAGAACTCATTATACTTCTCCCCATATACCCATTTGGAATAACCTAATCTCGATTTTGAGAGATGAAAAATCATATATCTAAGAACAAACAGTGGCGGTGTCGTTACGGGAAAATCTCCATGGATTAAAATCGCATCAATCTTTGTATGTTCGAATTTACGTTTAAGATGTTTCACGGCAAAAACACTGCCATGGACATCACTAATCGATAAAATTTTCATTACATTAGCCTCTATAGTTCTATTTTGAGATTTTGGAACATCCAAGTTTGATTTTTATTTAAAAAAGGGACATTTCTCTAAAAAACATGTAAATTTTCGTGCATAAAATAATAATGTATGAACTAAAAAGCAAAAAAAGAAAATACGTTATAAAAATGAGATATGCAATGCCTCTCGTTATGTCCTCGAATGTGTGGCAAAAATTCGATAAAAGTGGGAAATAAACGCTCTATAATGTGGCGGAACCTCATTTAACCGCGTAAATTTTTCTCCGTTAATCCAAAAAATCACGTTTCCATTGCGATCCACTTGAGTGGCAAATTTTTTTGGCAAAATCATATCACTGAGTTTCATTTTTCATCGAGAAATTTTTCATCTAATGAGCTTAAAGCGAATAGAAC
>WAPZ01000638.1 GCA_015520535.1 Candidatus Heimdallarchaeota archaeon | reverse complement strand
TTATAAATTACCTCTTTACTTTAAATTTTCATAAATAAATTAGGTCAGATTTTTTGTTGTGACAATTGAATTTTGCTTTTTATCGTTTTTTCAAAAAAATAAAATAAGTAAATCGGTGTGTGTTATGTTATATGTTCGTTTATAGCTAAAAATGTCTCTTTAAGTTGTCAATTTTCGGCGGAATCGTACATATTCACCATAATCAATATTTTGTTTGTAGCGGATGTAGTCTTCTAATCCGGGAACTTTTCCACGACGTTCTTTAATTTCCTCAGTTACGATAAAACTAAAAGAGTCAGATCCTGCTCCGGAGCCAAAACTGGTCACTAAAATTCTTTGTCCGGGTTCCGCTACATCTAATATATTAGCTAGTGCAACCATCGATGATCCTGAATAGGTATTGCCGATTTCTCTCACAGGAAGAGAACGTTGCATTTTTTCTAATGGGAAGCCGAGCATTTTAGCCGCTGAAACGGGAAATTTTGCATTTGGTGTATGAAACGCGACCCAATCAATGTCATCTATCGTAAGCTCCAGTTGTTCCATCAGTCCTTTTGTCGCTGAGATTACATGTTTAAAGTATGCCGGTTTTCCCGTAAAACGCCAACCATGCATTGGATATTTTTCACCTTCTCGGCGGAAAAAGTCGGGTGTATCTGTGGTATACGAGTATGTTCCCTCTAATTCTGCAATGACATGATCAGCTCCAATTAGAAAGGCGGCTCCGCCGGCACCAGCTGTATATTCTAAAGCATCACCGGGTCTTCCTTGTGCACAATCGGTTCCGATCGCCATTCCGTATTTAATTTGCCCAGAAGTGACAAGACCAAATACCATTTGCATTCCAGCGGTTCCTGCCTTGCAAGCAAATTCGAGGTCAGCGCTAGTTAACACGGGTGCAGCGCCAATGGCTTCAGCTACCGTGACTGCCGTTGGTTTTACGGCATATGGGTGACTTTCACTTCCTACGTATATGGCACCAATTTCACTGGGATCAATAAACGGCGCTTGATTAAGTGCATTCAATGCAGCTTCGACGGATATGGTGATAGTATCTTCATCTAATGCTGGTACGGCTTTTTCTATTACACCAAGACCCCTTGATATCGAATCTCCATCTTCGCGCCATACTTTAGCAATATCCTTAAGTGCAATTCGATATCGAGGGACATATACACCATAAGAAACTATTCCTACAGACATTATGTTTCAACCCAATCTTATTCTCATTCATTTATTTGATTGTTTTTATATACATGATAATAAAGGCAATAGACAACTCTTTTTGATCTAATAAATGCTTTTTGATTTATTTTATCGCCATAAACTAAACTATTTAGAGTATTTATTAAAAAAGCTCAAAGTAAGTGGTTGGAGATTTTGTTTTCAGTCTATCTCCGTTTGTTCTAAAGCTTTTATTGCAGCTTTTTTTGTTAGCCCACACGAGAGAATAGTATAACGCTTTCTTATCTTGGGTGCCATCAACATGGCTTCAATCATTATATCTCTATCAATTCTTAATTCATCTAACGTGGTTGGTGCTCCAACTTTTTGAAGAATCTGTTTGATATATTTCCAATCTTTTCCATGAAGATAATAACCAATTATTGTTCCAATTCCTGTCTGAAAACCATGAGGATTATCATAATCGTGTTCTAATGATAACAAATCTAAAGAATGGCTAATTAAATGTTCACTACCACTTGCGGGACGGCTACTACCAGCAATACTCATCGCAACTCCGCTACTGCCATGTGCTTTGAATAACGCGCGGATACCTAGCTCATTTCCTTGTGCTACATCGTTTATTTTATCTGCAACCATCTTCGCTGTCATTAACCCAAAGGATGCCGCATAAATGTCGTATTCTTCTCCAATCATTCGATGCGCCAGGCTCCAGTCAAGCTCTGCAACAAATTTTGCGACAGTATCGCCAACACCTGCAGCAATATACTTTTTAGGTGATTGAGCAATGAGCTCGGTATCTCCAATTATACCTATTGGAGACTGTGGGCGGTATGGTGGATATTCATCCTTATGATTAGAAAGTTCTCGACGTAAAAGAAAGTTCACATACGGACTAGTAAAACCATCATGCGACGCATTGGTTGGCACTGTTATATAACTAACGTTCATCCATGACGCCAAAACCTTGCTGATATCAATAGTATGGCCGCCACCCACAGCAACAATAGAGTCAATATCGGCATAACTTTTTGTATACTCCTTTAATTCCTCTAAATTGTCATCTCTGACGACTTCATGCGCATATGTAATCTGTTCTTTTTCAAATTGCTCATAAATATAATCTTTGACTATACCTTTGGTAACGGTTGGTCCAGAAACGATTAAAACTTTTGTATATTCTAAATCTTTACAGAGAGTGGCTAATTTTTTGATGGCACCAATTCCATAAACGACCTTTCGTGCCAGTTCGACGATTTGAGCATTATTCACGCGTATTAACACCTAGTAAACCTAACATCTCACATAAAGAAAAAGAGAAACTGCAAAAAAATAGAATTATTATAGTTTATTTCATCAGACAATATTATGGTGGGGCAGGGGAGATTCGAACTCCCGACCACACGCGTTCCGGTTAAAAATCCCCAGGCGTGTATCATACCAGGTTTCCCTTCTCTTCCCAAATTCATTGGGTCGGAGAATCTAGACCACTGCCCCGACTGTTGTTTACTTTCGTCATTTCTACAACTGTTAAAAACGGATAAAAAAGTTTTCTTTTATTGATTCTCATAACTAAAAAGCAACCACTTATCCGTAGTTTGTCCGATACGCACGAGCTTTTTTTCCTACGGAAGTTGACGGCGCGTTGGAAAGAGGATGTTCGACGCAGTACGCGTTCAACATCGAAAAGGACCTATTGTATGGGAATCTGTTGCAGAATACTTGCATGATTTTCTGCCAGAGCAAAAAAGAAGGGAAAAAAATGATAGGAAAAATGTTAAGAAACTTGTTGTTTTTTATCCAGCGAAATCTGGAAGCTTTTTTGCTGCAGATATAAATTTGGGTTGATCGATTGCCTTTCAATCCAGCGAAATCTGGAAGTTTTTTACAACTTGCATATTGTAGGGGCAATTTCATGGATTTGGATGAGAGTCTGGATATTTTTGGATGATCTACTTGAGAATACTTTTTCCAATGCACTATTTAAATGTTGCAGCTCATGAACAGTAGTTCCGCAGGTAAAATTACAATACCGACAAAAAACCGTTTAACCAATTACTGCTTGCTTTAATTTTTAGAAAAAAAATAGTTTAAAGCTCAAAAAATCTAAAAGCCAATCGGTTGATCCCTGATACCATATGGTGTTATATGAAAGACGGCTTCACGTTCAGGTAGGTATGGAGAATCGAAAATGCGTGCAATTCTAGCAGTACTTCGAGTTTTTCTTAGAAAAATTCTATGTGCGGGACGATGTCCCCATGCAAATCCTAATGCGGGTTCGATATTTCCACTCAATACGGCGTCGGGGTTAGCAAGTACTTGATTTGTTACGACGACTGCAACTTGCCCAATTTCAGCAATTTTTTGTAACTGCTGTGCGTGTTGCATGATAAGCTGTTGTCGTCGGACTAATGTTTCTTTTCCAATGAATTCTGAGCGAAAATGAGAGGCAATCGAGTCGACAATTAAAATTCGGATGTTTTCCTCTTCAATTAATGATTCAACTTGCTGGACTAGGGAGGCTTGGTGATCCGCATTAAAAGCTTTTGCAACATGGATATTTTTTAATACTTTTTTCGGCTCGAGGGGATAATCGGGTGCATTAGCCATTTCCGCAAGGCGTGCGGCAGAAAATGTGTTTTCACTGTCAATAAAGTAAGCTGAGCCTTCGACTCCGCCTTCAGATTTATCCAGTTGAACCGTTAAACATAGTTGGAGGCATAGTTGTGTTTTTCCAGAACCAAATGATCCACTAAATTCGGTTATCATCCCTAAGGGAATGCCACCATTCAAAATTCCATCCAGATTAGTTGACATCGTAGTTATAGTGGGGCGTTTTGTTTCTATTTCCAATAATTCATCGGCAGTAGTTGGAATTAATCCGACTTTTTCACGTACTTCATCAATTATCCGTTCTGCTCTGTTGAGCGAAATGTTGAGCTGACTAGCAAGATCATGTGGGGAGGATAACGCTATGCTGATTAAGGAACGATAGTTTTGTGCGATTTCTTCGGCTATTTTGCGTGTCACACTCTTTAGTTCTAATAATTCTTCCACAGAAAGTGTCATTTGATTCACACACCGTGTTTTTTTTGTCATTTTAATTAAAAACTAAGGTTTTAATAATACCTTGCCATATGATTTGCGCTCTTCTATGAATTTATGAGCTAAAGGAGCTTGTTCTAATGGAAATATCTTTCCAATGACGGGTTTAATTTCTTTGTGTTCTAAAAGAAGCTTTTTTAGGCGTTCCCACATCGGTGTCATGTCTTTTTGACTATAGAGGATTCTTCCTGCGTGGAAAGCCATCACACCATATGATTTTCCAAGCATTTTAAGTAAACTGAGTTTAGGAATGGTTTTATAGGCTGAATACAGGCTTAATGGATTATATTTATTCAATCTAATGCTTGCTAATCCAATAACAACAATTTTTCCTAACGGAGCTAAACATTTAACGGAATTGTAGAATACTTGCCCGCCAACTGACTCCAGAACCATGTCCACGCCCATTCCATTTGTAGCCGTCATGACTTTTTCAACGAAATCCTCTTTTCTATAGTTAATGGCAAGATTTATGCCTAATTTCTCTAATAGTTCGATTTTTTCTGGTCTACTCGCCGTGCCGAAAACTTTAAGATTTAACGCTCGTGCTAATTGTACAGCTGCAGTTCCGACGCCACCAGCTGCCGCTTGAATTAATATAGATTCATTTTCTCTCATTCGTGCAAATTCAAAAATAGCAATATAAGCAGTAGCGAAGTTAACCAAAAACGCGGCGTTTTCATCTATACTATAATGTGGAATAATAGGATAGACAAAATTCTCGGGAACCGCAATTTTTTCAGCGTACGCGCCGTACTTCACGGCAAAAACTACTTTGTCACCCGGTTGGAATTTTGTCACGTTTTCTCCAACGCTTTCAACCGTTCCGGCTCCTTCAAGTCCCGGAATATAGGGTGGTTTTGGTGCCCATTGATAAAGTCCACGTCGAGAGAGAGTATCTGCGTAATTGATTCCTACAGCCTGTATTTTGATAACTACTTCATTTTCACGTGGTACAGGATCGGGAATTTCTTCAAATTTGAAGGCTTTTTCGTAATTATTCGTGTGTTTTTTTAATATAACAGCTTTCATTAACCTCACATCAATTTAAGCACATTTACAACTTTTTGTACGTTTTTTTGTTCTTCCTTATTTATTACAAGGATTTGAGCTGCTTTTAATAGTTTTTGTTGGCGGTATACGATACGAGTGTGTTCATAATTCCCATATATACCTTCTTTTTCAATTAAACACGAAGCTACCGCCGATGCAAAGGTGATTGCGGATAAAAATGTCTTGTTGTTCTTATTTTTTTCTGGAAAAGCTTCGGTTAACGCGGCAAGATATACATCACCAGCTCCCGTTTGGTCGATGATTTTTATATCTGTAAAGGCGGGTGTGTAAAAATAGTGATTTTTAGATTTTATATTTGGAAAGAGATATGAGCCTTTTGCACCGGCAGTAACAGAAATATTAAGATTAAATACTTCTGAAAGGGCTCTACTTAAACTCAGCCAAGAAGGTGCATCTAATTTTTCTTGTAGGTGTTGGATTTCATCTAATGAAAATTTTATCAGATCACTGTAAGTAAAAATGTCCCACGAATATAGTCTTCCTATTTCTAATTGTCTATTCGAAGGATTTACTGTGCGTAAATACCCTTGAATGTCAATTGTCAAAAAACTCGATATTTGACGTAATTTTTGCAATGTATTGACCGATACTTCTTGAAAAACTGGTGAGACGATGGTTTTCTGCAGCTGAAGTGCTTTCAAATAGTGCAAGTCGGTGTCAGAAAGTTCAATTTTTTCACCTTCTTTTAGGATGGTGCTGGTACGTTCTAGTTGTACATCCATTGGGTAATGGTGTGAGAATGTAGGCCCATAATTGCTAACTTTTAAAAATTTTAAGTTGACATGTTCGTTTTTTAGGATTTTACGGGCGGCAGCTTCTACAGTATTCGGGACGTGACCATAAATCCAGATGTTATGATGTCTACGAGATAAATAATAGGTTTGAAAGGCTGGAGGTCCACCAATGCTTTCAAAATGTAATATTTTTTGATGTGTTTCTATTTTTTTAATATCTAATGTCAGATTTCCCACTAAAAGAAAATTAAAAGGTTGAAAGGATTCTACTTTTCCATTTTTTTCCGTTTCCATTGGAATTCACAATCAAAAATGCTCGTTAAGGGTTTTGTTTTTGTGTGTTTTCTTTAAGATTTCTTGTAGTGGTTTCCATTTCCATTCATAGCGGATAAAAGGATATTTTTTTTGGCTTATTTCTTTGCGATGTGTGTGAA
>WAPZ01000637.1 GCA_015520535.1 Candidatus Heimdallarchaeota archaeon | reverse complement strand
CTTTATGTACCAATTCGAGAGCATTTGCCCATTGTTGATTAGTGTCCTTAGCACCATCGGTAATGTTTTTTCTTAGTTCTGATATGGTGGCTTCAGGGAGACCAGATATATCTTTTTGTTCATTTAACTGAAATTTGTTTATAAGTAACAAGTGATTTAAAAAATTCATTATGTCGTTACCCTTAAAACAGTTTTATTTATTTTAGCTTCACTGTATAAATACGATGAACAAGTTAACAGGAATTGGTCCAAATGAATAAGACAACAAAATTTATAACAAAAGCCAAGAGTATTCATGGGGGTATTTATGATTACTCAAACACAAAATACACTTCTGTTGATGATAAAGTAGAAATTATTTGTCCTACACATGGAAGTTTTTTTCAAACACCCAGAAACCATTTGTATAAAAAATGTGGTTGTAACGCTTGTGCCGTTGATAGATCAAAATTAACTAATACTAAATCGTTAGACCAATTTATACACGAAGCTAAAATAAAACATAGTTCTAAGTATGATTATTCAAAAGTAAAATATATTAATGCGAACGAGTCAATAGAAATTATTTGTCCTACACATGGAAGTTTTTTTCAAAAACCAACTACTCATATTAGAGGACATGGTTGTAAAAAATGTGCTGTTCGGGGTAATACAAATTGGTTTAAAAACAAGGCATCAAAAATACACAATAACAGATATGATTATTCTTCTTCGTTTTATGAAACAGGAAAGGATAAGATTGAAATATCATGTCCACGTCATGGGTCTTTTTTTCAACGAGCCGAATCCCACCTGGTAGGAACAGGTTGTCCTAAATGTATTCCGGTGCATAGAAGCTCTAAAGCAGAAAAGGAAATAGTTGATATTATTAAACAGTGTGGTTTTGATTGTATAACTAATGATAGGTCTTTAATATATCCTAAAGAACTTGATATATTCATTCCAGAAAAAAACATTGCAATTGAATTTAACGGTGTATTCTGGCACAGCGAACTTGGTGGAAAGGAAAAATATTACCATTTGAACAAAACTAAAATGTGTCAAGCAAAAGGAGTTCAATTGATTCATATATTTGAAAACGAATGGAATAACAAAAAACCACAAGTAATAGCAAGAATTCGTGCAAAGTTGGGAAAAACAAAACGCATATATGCAAGAAACTGTTCTATTCGGCAAATAGAATCATCGGTAGCAAGAACATTTATAACAAACAATCATATTCAATCTTTTCGCCCGGGTGCGATACATGTTGGATTGTTTTTAAAGGATGAACTCGTTGCTGTTATGTCATTCGGTAAGCCAAGATTTAATAAAAAAATAGAATGGGAATTGTTGCGTTTTTGTTCTTTAAAGGAGTTTACGGTTGTCGGTGGTGCTTCAAAATTATTATCATGGTTTATATCTAACAAGAATCCTGATAGTATTATTAGTTATAGCGACAAGCGTTGGAATAATGGAAAACTATATGAACAGTTAAACTTTGATAAGATCCATACAAGTAAACCAAATTATTTTTATTTTGATAAAAAAGATGCAGATGTGTTATACTCTCGTCAAATGTTTCAAAAACATAAACTTAAAAAAATTCTTGATTGTTTTGATCCTAATTTATCCGAATGGGAAAACATGAAGAATAATGGATATAACCGTATTTGGGATTGTGGGAATGATGTGTTTGTGTGGAAGAAACCTTGATTAAGCTGTACTCTTTATAAAATTATGAAACCGAGAATTGCCCCCTATTTTTTCTTAGTTCAGACATAACACTTTCAGGAAGAACAGAACCATCCTCTTTTGCTTCACTAAGACGAATTAAATCATTTAGAAATTTCATTTTCGACATTAACTATTTTATATACATCGTTATCTCGACCTTTTGCTTTATTAGAGATTACACCTGTCATTTTTTTATTATTATAAGTAAATTTTACTTTATCGCCTGGACGTATTAAAATTTTTCCCGTATCAGCATCTTCTCTGTCTGCCCAAAAATTATTTTTATCATAAACAACATGATCGGTTATGTCTTTAGATTCACGAAGTATTTCTTGTAATAG
>WAPZ01000636.1 GCA_015520535.1 Candidatus Heimdallarchaeota archaeon | reverse complement strand
GGAAGAAAATCCAATTAAAATTAAAAATTTGTGTTTGGATTAGTTTTAAATTAAATATTATTTCAACATCCTTATAATAAAATCTTGTAAAGAAAAAATAAAAGATTAAAAGGGCTGCTGCGATAAAAGAGTGTTCAAACGCGTGAAAACGTAACTTGAGGAAAAGAAAGGAAAGATAAATTGGTGTCATCGAAAGAAGGTAGAGAAAGAATACCAAAAGTACTACCATGACCGGAGGATGACTTAAAAAAGACCTTGTTGGTAATAATATTACGGTTGTAAAAAGAAAAGGGACAATTGTTGAAATAAAACCACTGAGATATACTAAGCTAATGCGAATTAATGCGTCTTTTTTACGTGAGAACGGAAAACTATAAAACGTCAGCTTGAATTCTGTAATAAGATCTTGATTGATGATTTCTGTGAGGAGTAACCCAGTTATTATCCACTCTAAGAGCAATATATTAATGATTTGTGGATTGATGAGATATAAAAATATAGCTGTTTGTGGGGACTCAATGGCATGTTGACTTGCCCATATCTGGAGTGTTCCATACCCTTGGGACATACCTAAAAAGAAGTTGACGGAAAAAAGAAGACAGAGAATATAAAACAATAAAGGATTCCAGTAATAGTGTAACACGTAAAAAAACCGCAAATGTACCATTTTTTGGCGTGAAAATATTTTTTTTGTTAAAGAGGAACTTGATATTTTGGTTAAAAGCGCTTTATCCCATCTATAACATACTAGACTTACTATAACAAGCATTATTCCAATAAGTAGTTCGTTTACTCTCCATATGAGAGTATCATGTGGTCGTAATTCGATGAGATAACTTAAGCTTACATGGTTTTGCGTATTCTTTGGAATTGGTGTCCAAACAAAGAAGTAGGAACCATCTAATGGGATGGTAAGATCAAGTTCTATTGAATCGAAAAAGGTTTCATTAAAATTCAAGGTGACTTGATAATAGAATTTTGTCTCAACTTCTAGTGCTGTTTTGTTTTCAATAAAATTCAAAAGATATGCTTTGTTTATAGATTCACCTGAAGATGTAGGTTGATAAAATAACTTGATTAACTGATCGCTTAAGTGGAATACGTTAAAACGTATAGATATGTTGGATGTAGTTACATAATCTACAAACCGCATATCAAAATGTAATCGGTCGCCACGATAAAGAAAATCATACCGAATCACCTCGATGGTGTTATATTCACCAAAAGAAACCATATTCTTCGTTATTTTATTGGGACTTCGCTGAAATGGATCTGTCGATACAAATATAATGCTTATTACCGTAAAGATAAGAATAAATACTGCCATTTTCGTATAAAAAGACACTGTTGTGTTCTCCATATCTTTTTATTCAACAAGAAAGATCAGTGTTATCGTATCAGTCGATGTAAGATCTACTTTCAACATGGTTGGAATAGAATCTTTTAAATTAAAGAAAATTCCACTAAACCGCGGTTGTAAATAAGTCTGTCCCATTATAGAAAGCCTCCGGCTTTCAACAAAAGTATGTGGCATATAATAGCCCCCGACATTAATTCCAAATTTGTTTGGTTCATTGAGATATTTGCTATTAATCGGAGCGGAATCTACAAAACCAATGCGAATGGACTGTTCAAATTCTGTATTATTTGGTAAAAGTAATGGATAGCGATAGTCAACCAACGTCTGCATTATTTGAACTTCTGCCATATAGTTCTTGTATATATTAAATAAAAGCACTTCAAGTGGGCTTTGAAGATTGTCAGTCTGGACAGACGTTATGGAACGAGGCGTTAATGATTGATTAATGAAATAAAAACGTGCTAATGTAGTTAAATTATCTATAGAGGGAATAATTCCTTCTTTTTCAGTTGTTATACCAACTTTAACGCTTTCATTGGTAAGAAGCACGTCAGACAAACTCATTGGCTTTCGTCGAACTGAAGAAATCCATAATCCAACTGTTAACGTAAAATTGTCTAAAGAAATTTCATGAAGCCCTAATTCATCCATCAACTTTGGCAGATCTAGTGGTCTCCATAGCCCGATAAAGGGTCGATGTGCTGGCCATGTATATCTAATTAAATAAAGCGTTTCTTGGTTATAAGATTCAATTTTAGCTGGAATTTCAAGCTTAATTGAGAAATTGTAGTCCACTATTCCTTTAACTGTCGTTCCGGTCTCAAATGAAATTTCTTCGTGACGAATAATGTCTACAGAAGGTAAAGAAAACGTGGATAAAGAAAATAACTGCCACGATGCGATAGTCACAATTGAAACGCCGATTAATAATAAAATTACGGACATACTAATTAAATATTCCTTAGGTGGGGAATTAAACCACTTCATTTTGCATCATTACTCTCTTCATCATAATTCAAGTTCCATGTCTTTGACGTCACCAATTCTTTTAAGCTGTGTAAGGTAAAATTCACTTAGATTAGTTGCCGTTATTTCTTCAGCGTTACCTTGCCATAAAACTGTCCCTTTATAGAGAAGGAGGTAGTCAGTACAAATCTCTTCTAATTCCAATAATGAATGACTTGAAATTATAACGCTGACATCGTTTTTTGTGTAAACTTGTCGTATGAGTTTTGCTAACTTAATACGTGCAAGAGAGTCCAAATTAGCCGTCGGTTCATCTAAAATAATAATTTTTGCGCTTTCATTCATAAAAGCTTGAACAAGTGCCAATTTTTGCTTCATTCCCGAAGAATAAGTGGAAATCGGGCGTTGTGCTGCGCCATCGAGTCCAAAATATTTTAGGAGATTTTTCTTTCGGTTCGTAGCTTTATCTGGATTAAGCTTGTAGAAAAAGCTAACTAAGTCCAAATACGTATCAGCCGTATAACCGGGTGGAAATGATTGAGATGTGTGTGCAAAACCTAAAAGCCTTCGGATAGAAAGGGAATCTTTAATGGAATGTTTCCCCAATACGAAAATTTCGCCAGTGGTTGGATAAATTAAGTTAAAAATCAGTTTGATGCTCGTAGATTTACCGGCACCATTTGGCCCAACTAACCCTATAATTCCTTTCTTCAATGTAAAAGTAACATTATTAAGGGCTACAACATCTTTATATCGTTTTGTTACTTCTTTAAATTCAATAATGATACCATTACTATTGATGTTTCGAATACTGAGACCTCCCATTTATTTCTCTGCTCTAAAATAGTTCTAATTGATTTAAATACTTTTCAAATATTTTAGAGTAAATTATGAGTAATCCAATAAAACCACCTATTGAGAATAAGGCTACGCCCACATAAACAAACAACGGATTGTGTATTTTAAAGCGCAAAAAATAATATAAAGCTGCTTGCATAAGCACCGGAATATTTAGTATGATAACCAATAACATAAAAATATCGCTAAATACTGAGTGCTGTGTGTTACTATCTACAAGACTCAATCCCCAAGGAAGAAAACCCATAATAAAGAGAACACCTATACCATAATACGTCAAAAGAATTAGTAGTCGATTTTTTGAGTACATGTAGAAATAGAGCCCAAGAGATGTCAAAATTACACTTAAAGACAAAAAAGATAACGTCATGAACATTTGAAGCATTATACCTTGATAAAAGATATAGACAAGTAGTGTGGCCGGTTTAGTTACTGTGATATTAAGATGATTCACCAATATAAATTGTGAAATTGAAATTGGCGCTAGTACAAAGCTTATAAACGTAGGAACTTGAAAGAAAAAGAAGAAAAAGAGATAATTATTTAAAATTTTAGTTCTAAAATAATAACACCGATCAATTGGAAAACTAAATAAAGATATGCTTAAATTTCTGGTAAATTCCTGTGTCGTTGAAGAATAAAAGAGGTAGGGAATCCATGTTAAGATAGATAGAACTAAAATTAGAAGAAGAATATAAGCTGGATCACTGAACACGGAAAAACGTTCGGCTTCTGTTTTATCTGCTTTATGTAACAAATATTTCATCATATC
>WAPZ01000635.1 GCA_015520535.1 Candidatus Heimdallarchaeota archaeon | reverse complement strand
TTTATATGTAGCACCAAAATTAAGCTCTCAAGTGGCGATTCCCTTCCATCAACAAGTCCTCCATGAAAATTTGCCGAACACGGCTCGAGCGTCGCTGACCTCACTCTTAAGTACACTAACTAAAATATTTACGACGATAGCATTTTTTTTAATAAGTATAATCAATGTAATGGAAGCCCTAAATTTTATAGTTACTTTGGGGTTTATACTCTCATTAATTGCTTGCATATTAATGTGGCACGCAGACAAGCAATCTGAACCGCAGTATAATATGCAAAAAAAAGAAAAAGTCAGCGTTGTATATTTATCTAACCCAAATTAGATCTAATTATCGTAGAACAAGGCTAAAAAACTAACTAATAGAGAGAAACACTTTTTTGGGGAGTTAGGGGATATATTCCCCATTTTCAATTTTACCCTGGAGTTCTCCGCGTTTAATGAGGATCTCAATTGCTTTTTGCACACTTTGTGGAGACATTGAAAGTTGTTGTGCTATCTCAGTTAGTGGGGTTTTTTCTTTGACAGAAGAAACAATTTCTAAAAGTGTGGCCTTTTTTGGTTTTCCTATATCGATATCTGAGCCTTTGATTTTTTTCAAGGTGGCTCTTACAGTGCTATGACATTGTGGACATGTAAATGTCGCCATTATTGTTATCGTTATTGAGCCATCTTTAGATGGCATTGGAGAGGTCATGGTCCATGTCTTATTAGGAGGAACTTCAGCTGGATTAATAACTGTATTGCATTTTTTACATCGGATTTTTGATTTTGATTTCGTTTTTTTAGGAGGCAATTATTTTTCACCTATCAATCTTTCTAATTTAATGAAAGAGTGCCCGTTCATTTGATGCTTGTTGTATTGTAACATTTTAACGCGTAGTCAATCAACACCAACAACGGAGACAAACTGTGATATCTGCGCTTATAAAAACAAAAGAAGAAAAAACATAACATAACAAGTCGTAATTGCAATTTGTGAACTTTAATTCCATTTTATTTGATTCAATTACATGATATGATGCATGTTCATGTACTGAGGTGAATACTTCGTTCTATCGCTACTTCAAGGCATTGAAGACATAAGCGACCACCGTACGGTCGTTCTGGACGCTTTTGCGTTTTTGCACCTTGCTGTTGCGTGCCCAAAAGTGGCCGTTTACAGATCATACATTTTGGCTTTGAAGCTCTTTGCTTCCGTCTCACATATGTATATTGTCCACCGGGGGTTCTTTTCTTTTTAAATAATTCACCTTTTCTAAATCGTCTATTTTTAGGCATTTCATTCACCGCTCCATTGATTTACTTTTGACCTTTCACACTGTGTTATAATTTAACTTGAACAAACGGCGTAGAACGCTTCCTTATTTTATTTTATTGCTACATATTTAATTGTTCGACTAACACTAACACATACTACACAGTGATAAATAAACCTAAATCTATTTTTAATCCAATCGTAATATCTTTCTGATAATACTATTAAAGACAATGCTAACTGCGAAATAAAACCATACAAAATTTAATAAGAACAACCCGTTTCCTAGATTCTTGCCGATAGGAAAGAGAAGAGATTCAGGAAGACCAAAGGGAACAATAGCAGCAAAGGCTCGTTTTGTATTATAAAAGCCACTCATCGAAATAAAGAATATGATTAAGGGTATAAATGTAAAAAGCATTGGACGCATTGTCATCTGCATGTATTCGCTTTGAATTTTCTTCATACGGGGCTCTTCTTTCTCAAACTTCGCTTGTAATCTCTTATCAGCTGTTTTTAATACCTGCATCCTTAATTTATTGTGTTCACTTAGAAGTTGCTTATATAAACGTAACTTTTCAACGTCAACCAACTTCAACGTCAGAAGGTTTGTTCCAACGGTAATTAGAATTGTGATTAGAGCAATAAAGATTGAAGCCTCAGGTGGAGTACGTGGTGCAAATGACCGTAACAGAAAGTCTGGAAAACCTATTATTTGATCTATAATAGAAGCCATCATTAGTCGCCTATTTATTATTTCGTTTCCGCTTAAAATATAGTGTAAAAACTTAAAATTCCCATCGAATCACGTATTTATTATGTTATCCCGTCTAAAAATTTTTTAAGTAACTGAAAGGAACTGTTAACGTGATAATATCTAAGATACATCTCAATTCAACTTTTTTACTACTCAGATTTAAGTTTGTGGAAGGATAGTATCACCAAATCGCCGTAGAAAGTCGCACAACATCGATACTAGCGTGCGTATATGATTGGGATGTAAAGCAGAGTTTTATGGTGGATTATGTGGCAAAAATACATGTTTTAGACGAAGAAACCCAAAAAAAGATCGCTGCAGGTGAAGTCATTGAACGTCCCGCGAACGTTGTCAAAGAACTAATAGAGAACGCATTAGATGCAAATGCAACAAACATTAAAATCGCGATTGAGGCTGGTGGACTCTCTTCAATTAAGGTTACTGATAATGGGGAAGGAATGACACCAGAAGACGTAAAAATATGTTGGAAAGAACATACTACAAGCAAAATATCCACAATCCAAGATCTTAATCATTTAAGTACCTTAGGTTTTCGTGGTGAAGCTCTTTATAGTATTGCGGTTGTTTCTCGTCTAACCATCGCATCACGCACTAAAAGCCAAGATATGGGGTATCAAATTCGAATTCAGGAAGCGCGAATAATTGACGAGCGCCCCATTGCAATGAAGCCTGGCACTATCATTCTAGTTGAAGACCTTTTTTACAATTTACCGGTACGAAGAAAATTTTTACACTCCATCACACGAGAATTTGACCTCATTTTAGAGGTTGTTAGAAATTATGCGCTTGCCTATTTAGACGTAGAATTTTCTTTAACACATAATAAGAAAAAAATACTTCATGTCCCCAAACGAAAAAACTATAAAGAAACAGTAACATACATTTATGGTTACAATGTGGCGAAAAACTTAACAGAAGTAAAAAAAGACGCAAACACCTTTACTTTAACAGCTTTATTAGAAAATCCACAGTTGAAACTCCGAAAAAAGAGTGTCACTAAGGTTTTTGTTAATAAACGCCCTATCGAATCAAAACTGATCGAAAACACCATCAAGCGAGGATATCAGCCGTATTTAGTCAAAGGTGATCGACCAACTAGTTTTCTATTCATCACCATGGATCCTAAATATTTTGACATCAACATCCATCCAACAAAGAAAGAAATCAGATTTTATGATCCGAATACTGTTGAAGAGACAATCATAACTCTTATTGAAGAAACGTTTCAACACACACTCCTCAAAACACAACTTCAACAAAAAACGTTTCCCGAATTAGGTGGAAAGATCGATGTTATGGAAAAACAAGCAGCATCTACAACTAAAAAGGAATCTATACCTGTTCAAAATCAAATTACTGCGACGGAACATGTATATTCACCTGACCTAACAGATCAGAACACATACTTCAAGATCGAAAAAACACAAACAACTTTTACCACCCAAGCCACACAGCAACAAATTGACACGTTTACACTTAACAATACTCCCTATCATGTTAGAATAATCGGGCAATACGCAAAGACTTACTTGTTATTAGAAGAATTAAACTCAAATTCACTTATAATCATCGATCAACATGCACTTTCAGAAAGAATTATGTTAGAAAGAATCGAAAAGAAAATAAATAAGTCAACACAAACACGACAAAAGTTACTACAGCCAATAACACTTGCGATCACAGAAACTGAACTGAAATTATTTAGCGAAAACCAAGTTTTAATCGAAAAACTTGGCTTTGAATTTTCAATGGATGAAGCTTCCAATCAATTGACCATACTAAGTATCCCTTATCCCGAAATTTTGAAAGAATGGACTTATGAATCAATTTCAGCACTTATTAAAGAATTAGTTACCAAAAAAAGCACGTTTGCAGACTTAAATCGCGAACTTCTGAATACTATAGCGTGCCATTCTGCAATCAGAGCCGGAAAAGAGCTTTCGATAACTGAAATACGTAATTTAATTCATGAAATACCAGCTCTTATTCACCCGACTATCTGTGCCCATGGAAGGCCAACGTTATTAATTATTCCCAAAAACGAATTTGACAAAAAATTCCGGCGAATTGTATGAAAAAACACCAAATTATTTAAAACGACGCTCTAATCCTTATTTGACCAAAAAAATCCCAAAATCGCTTGTAACCTTCAATTCTCAATTTTTCTACCATCAGTAGATTCTTCTGATACCTATGAGGATGAACCAAAAATATCTCATGTAAGTATCGCATGTAAAAGGTATAATAAAGTGGTCGTACGGTTCTAAACGTCTGCCCAATTGCTGTATCATAGATGTATATCAAGTCAAAACTATGGCGTGCTGAAAGAAGTTTTAACATGGCGGAAAGCCAAGAAATATAGTGATATTCTAGTGTGAATGAGGATTGAGAAAACTTTTCTTCCAAAAACATCGTAAAAGGCTTATACAAAATCAAAAAATGACGAACATTTCCTTTCCAGCGGTTTGATTGAAGGTAAAAATCATCTAAAAGGTATAATAGCTGAAAAAATCGATGTGGCAAAAAAATTTCATACTCTAACCCTTTTAGTGCTCGTAAACTGCGAAAAAAAGTTTCATATTTTCTTATTACCTGACGTTCACAAAAAACGAATTTAAACACAAACTGTTGAGCGGTTAACTCCGGTAATCTCCCATAAAACTCTGTTATTCCACGAACTAGCCACTGTAACGCTTGAATTTTTATCTTTTCTTCACGTGCGATAAAAAAAGATAGTGGAAATGAAAGAAACACGTGGGGTTGGATAAAAGCATCTATTTTATACGATTCATTTTCTGGGGGCATTTGTCGCTCAATCTCAGATTGTGTGCCTCATTTTATTTAGCTGTGACGCCTCTATCTACTGTGTTGCCATTATTACATCCGTTTCGGCGTCATATCTGATCAAACCGCGGTCAGCTAGTCGATTGACAGTGGTACGAATGGTTACTGGATTAAGATTGAGATATTTTTTCATTTCCTCTAAAGATGTCTTTTCCTTTTCTAAAATAAAGCCAAAGACTTCGACTTCTGGCAACTCAATGGAACTTTCTTTAAGGAGAAAATCGGCAACACTATTTTCTTTTGCGATTTTCTCCAGTTCAGCTTTTTCACTGGCTAAAAGTTCACGTTTCTTTTGAACCTCTTCCTCTGAGCGTTGTTCTATGTCGGTAAGTTCTTCCTTATAATTCTGAAGTTCTTCACGTAATCGCTGAATTTCAGCATCTAATGTATTATTCTCAGCTGTAGTTCTTGTGTTTTCTTCTTTAAGACTATCAACTTCAGTTCTTAATTTAGAAAGCTCGTTTTGAAGCCCTTCTATCTCTCTTGTTAAAGTTTCAATTTTCTCTGTAAACTGGTTTTTCTTGTCCGACAATGAGGAGACTTGAGATTCCAGTGTGCTGATTTCTGTCTTTAACTCGGTAAGATTATTTTGCACTTCGGTGATATAATTCTTTATGTTGCCGCCGCCCTTTTTCGTGGAACTTATTATTTGTTTTATGTTAAACACTTTCTCATTGAATATTTTTTCAAGCTCCGCTATACTTACCTCAAACTTTTCCAAACGCGACTCGATTAACCCAAAATCTGTGACACTCATTTTTTTCACCTTTTTATTTGCCATTTAAACATAACAACACTAAAAGCCTTCACAGAAAGTCAATTTCCGTTAAGAGAGTAACGTTATTTTGTTCGTCGATTGAAACTACATTTCTCTCTTGTAATGCGCCTAGAACTTTTTTTACTACATTTTCGCTTATTCCAGAAGTAATGACGATGTCCTTCATTGGTATTGCTGCATTAAGCCGAAGTAATCTAAGGATTCTTAATTCTGGTGTTGATATTACTTCTTTTTTGACTAGACGACGTAGAGCTTCATAATTATAATGAATACGGTTTTTTAAATCTCGTACGCGTTGAATTTCTTGATTAATTACATCTAACTCTTTTTCAAGATTTGGCTTTATTTCTTGAATTTTTTGTTTAATTTGGTCAATTTCACTTTGTAATTTATTTTTCTCGCTCTTTTTTACGTCTTGCTCCGCTAACAACGAACGTTGCTTATTTAACAATGTCTCCTTTTCACGCTCTAAGGACAATTTATCCTCTTTAAGCTGCTGAAACTGCTGATTCTTGCTCTGTAATGTTTGTTCAAGTTCCGCCACTTCCTTTTCCAACATACCTTTCTTTGAACTTAACTCATTTCTACTACGAATTAAGTCTTCCTTCTCTAAATCTAATTTTTGTAAATAAGATTTTAACGAATCAATATCTTTTTGTAAAAGACTTAATTCTTGATTCAAAGCCTCAAAACGGTTTGTCAATGCAGATTTTGCGTTTTCTAATTCCGCTTCCACTTTTTTTAGCTCATTTTCAAATGTGTTGAAAACGTCCAAATATGACGCCTCCAATAGCTTTTTCTCTTTCAAAAAACAGAATTTTTTCAACAATTAATGTTTGGACACGGCATTTAAAAAGACTTTGATAAAGAAAGAGCGCGATACCAAAAAAATAAACCACATACATCAGCTGAAAATAACAATTTCGCGGAATATCACTTGCGAAACCAATATTTTATCACTATTTGTTTCATTTTAAAAGTAAACTAAAAAAATTGATTGTATCTAGCTAATTACGGTTTTTTTACATATCAAAAATCTGATAGATGACAAAAGGAAGAGTATTTAAGCAAAATGCGCCATTATAGCGGCTTTTGAATACAAATGCAAACTCTTATTATTAGGAAAAAAAAATGTTTTGTTGATGAGGAATAATATAGCAT
>WAPZ01000634.1 GCA_015520535.1 Candidatus Heimdallarchaeota archaeon | reverse complement strand
GATGAAAAAATGTTTAATTAGAAATATCCACATCAAAAAAAATTGATAATAACCTACTAACTAACCTGATAAAGAAAAAGAGAGGGTAACAAAGTGGACTTGTTTGAAGCCATAATAAAAACGAAACGCACGTGGGAATTTGAAGAAACCACAGTAACAAATGAACAACTTCAACAACTATTAGCATGCGCGCAATTAGCGCCAAGTGTTATGGGAGTTCAAAATTTCTTTTATATAGCAGTAACAGACGAAAACAAGAAAAAAGAAATTATTAAAACAGTACCTAATGGGCATTGGATGGAAAAAGCCGCCTTAATTATAGTGGTATGCGCTCAAGTATCTGAAGATGATGATACTGCTGTTGTTGACTCCATAATTGCAACTCAACAATTGGTTTTGGGTGCAACCGCGATCGGTTTAGGTTCAAATTGGATATTAACATTTGACCCGACAAAAGTTGCAGAACTCCTCCGCATTCCAGATTCTTTCGCGCCAATCGCCTTAATACCGATTGGAAAACCAACTACCAACCAAACACGTGGCATGACAAGAAAACTGAAAGAATTGGCATTTAAAGATGAATATGGGCAGCCATGTCAGCTTTCTGATTAAATAGAATTACAATCAATCCTTATAAAATGGCAAAAAGATTTAAAGGTGCTTAAATAGATGGCACAAAGGTTACAAATAGAAGGATGGGAAAATCATCGATTCCAATGGGGTAACAAAAAGTTAAAACCTAAAGGTGACCAGCCACAAGCAATTAAAAAACTCGTTGACGGTATCTTGACGGGAAAACAATTTCAGACTTTAAAAGGACTAACAGGAACGGGAAAAACGTTTACCATTGCAAACGTCATCTATGAGGTTCAAAAGCCAACATTGGTAATCTCTCACAACAAAACCTTAGCGGCACAGTTATATCAGGAGTTTCGTGAATTTTTTCCGAAAAACGCTGTGGAATTTTTCACCTCTTTTTACACTTATTATCAACCCGAATCCTACTTACCGGCGGAAGACTTGTACATTGAAAAGGATTTTGGAATTAATGAAGAAATTGAACGCTTGCGTCTTTCCGCAACCAGAAGTATTTTAGAGCGACGTGATGTCATTATCGTTGCCAGCGTTTCATGTATTTATGGCTTGGGCTCCCCGGACCATTATCGCCAAATGAGCCTTAATATTAATGTGTTTGAAGAAATCGACCGTGATACCATACTCAATCGGCTGATTGATATCCAGTATGAACGAAATGATAATGATTTTCAGCCAGGAACATTTCGAGTACGCGGAGATATCTTAGATATTTTTCCACCCTATCAAGACACCGCAATACGAATTGAATTTTTTGGGGATGAAGTTGATTCTATTGCTGAAATTCATCCATTGACAGGGAAAAAAATTCAAACACGCGAAAATATTTTCATTTTTCCCGCAAAACACTATGTTACACCCCGCGATATCATTGAAAAGGCCATTGAACAGATAGAAGAAGATTTAAAAGAGCGAGTTGCAGAGTTACGGGCAGAAGGGAAATTAGTAGAAGCCCAACGTCTTGAACAACGGACAAAATATGATATTGAACAATTAAAGGAATTTGGTTGGTGTAAAGGCATAGAAAATTATTCTCGATATTTTGATGGAAGAAAACCCGGTGAACCCGTTTATACGTTGATTGATTATTTCCCAAAAGACTACCTTCTTATTATTGATGAATGTCATATGACAATTCCACAATTACGTGCCATGTATCATGGTGATTATAGCCGAAAGAAAAATCTAGTAGAGTATGGTTTTCGCTTACCGGCTGCCTTTGATAATCGACCATTAAAATTTGAAGAATTTGAAGAACGAATGGGATATACAATCTTCGTATCCGCAACACCCGATGAATATAGCATCAAAAAGAGCAAAAATCGTGTGATTAGGCAAATAATACGTCCAACTGGGCTTTTAGATCCAAAGGTCGAAGTTCGACCTGTCGCAAATCAGGTAGAAGATTTAATTGGAGAAATAAAAAATACCGTTAATGAAGGATGGCGAGTCCTTGTCACAACCCTCACCAAGCGAATGGCTGAAAATCTGACGGATTATCTCCAGGAATTAAACATTAAAGCGCAATATCTTCATTCCGATATTGATACATTGGAAAGAACCGATATTATCCGAAATTTACGTTTAGGAAAAATTAATGTCATTGTAGGTATAAATTTGCTACGAGAAGGGTTAGATCTTCCAGAAGTAGCTTTAGTTGGCGTTTTAGATGCTGATAAAGAAGGTTTTCTTCGTGATTACAAAAGTTTAATCCAAGTTATCGGAAGAGCAGCAAGAAATGCAAATGGTCGTGCAATCTTATATGCCGACAAAATAACACGTTCCATTAACGCTGTAATAAAAGAAATCAATGAAAACCGAAAACTCCAAATGGAATATAATAAAAAGCATGGTATCATACCGCAAACTATAATCAAACCAATTGCGGCACCATTAGTCACTTTAAATACTGATTACAAATCTTTCAGGGAAGGCAAAATTCCGCTGGACAAGTTAGACGACTATTTAGATGCCTTAGAATCTGAATTAAAAGTTGCAGTACAAGAATTGGATTTTGAACGTGCGGCTGAATTGCGCGATCTTTTACTTAAATATAATAGAATACCGAAAATCGTCTAATAACGGGCGGAAGGGAACAAAAAACAAAAATATTCATCAATATAGGTGTGTTTTATGGAAAAAATAAAGGAATTTCAATCTGTGGTTCAAATCGGATTATTTGAATTCAAAGACGTCGGATTAGTCAATATCTATTCCACTCGTCAACCCAAATACCTAGAAAATGATAGATTGGAACTTACAATAAATTATTATAGCATTTTGCTTAACATTAGCCCCAAAAACCAGTTAATCGGCCCATTTTTAATTCCACAACTTGAAGATTATATTGTCTTTTTTTATACCACAGAAATTAAAGACCAATCGGTTCGTGACCCAAGAGTATCGTTAGCTGGATTTATGACGCCCTTTTTTATCATGGTTATCATACCCAAGGACTTAGAAGCACAAGTTAATGCGAACAAAAATGCTGTAATTCAAGTCTTGCGGGATTGGAAAAATCAACATGAAAGTATAGAAACAATTAATTTAAAAAGCGTTAATGAGTTGAAAAGACAGCTAGATTACTTTTTTCAAGAACCAAGCTCATTTGAAGTTGCCATCGAACAGGATCTCCAAAAACACCCCCGTATAGCCATGGCACTTTCAATTTTAAAAGACTCTATCTTTAGTCAGGAAGAACAAAATTTTGTACTTATATTAAG
>WAPZ01000633.1 GCA_015520535.1 Candidatus Heimdallarchaeota archaeon | reverse complement strand
GCTACAATCAGCACTTTTAAATTATTAGTTTTCCAAGTGTCAACTTAGTTAAAGCTAAATCATTTATTTTAATCAAACAAAATTGACCTAAAAAACACAACATGAATGCTTTATTTGACTATATGTTTGTATAGCATCTATTAGGCGTGGTAAAAAAATAAACTAGGATAAATTCTCTAAAAAAATTATGGGAGATAAAAAATATGTTTCAAATACTAAATGAAGATGGTATTGTTAAAGATCAAGAAAATGTGCCAAAAATTCCCGCTAAGGAGCTCGTAAAATGGCTGGAATTGATGATTGCCTTACGAACATTGGATCAAAAAGGAATGCGACTCCAACGACAAGGAAGAATTGGGTTTCATATCCCAACTACTGGACAAGAAGCTCACGTAGCTGCAGCAGCGGCTTTAAAAAAGAATGACTGGATATTTCCAGCTTATAGAGAACATGCATGCGCTTTATATCGTGGATATTCATTGAAAACTCTTGTACACCATCTTTTTGCCAATGATATGGATCCCGAGAAGGGTAGACGTCTTCCGGGTCTTTTTGGTAGTAAAGAACACAATTTTGTGAACCCTTCGGCTCCAATTGGCACGCAAATAATTCAAGCTTCTGGTGCAGCTTATGGAGCAAAGTACTTAAAAGATGGGAATGTAGTAATTGTGTTCTTTGGTGATGGCGCTACGTCATCAAATGATTTTCATTCTGGAATGAATTTTGGTGGTGTATTTAAAGTCCCCGCTATATATTATTGTCAAAATAACCAATGGGCGATTTCAGTCCCGCTACGTCGACAAACGGCTGCTAAAAGACTTGCTGATAAGGCACTTGGGTATGGGATGCCAGGTATACAAATCGATGGAAATGATGTCTTCGCTGTGTATTCGCAAGTCACCCAAGCTGCGGAAAGAGCTAGAAAGGGTGAAGGCCCGACATTTATTGAAGCGGTGACATACCGTCTTGGTCCACATACCTCTTCAGACGATCCGAGTCGATATCGAAGCGAAGAAGAGGTAAAAATATGGAGAAATAAAGAACCGATCCGACGATTAAAATTATACTTAATTAATAGTGGAATCATCACAGAAAAAGAAGAGAACGCTTTATGGGAAAGATATGATAAAGAAATCACCCAATATATTAAAGAAGCTGAAAAACGCCCACCACCACCTTTAGACTCCATGTTTGATGATGTCTATGAAGAAATGCCATGGCATTTGAAAGAACAACTGAATGAAGTGAAAAGGTTTTTTGGTTAAAAGAGGTGACGAGTATGCCCGAACTCACAATTGTAGAAGCTGTGCGAATGGCACTTGATGAAGAAATGGAAAGAAATGATCGTGTTATTATTCTTGGTGAAGATGTCGGAAAAGATGGTGGCGTCTTTCGTGCCACACTTGGATTAATCGATAAATATGGTCCTGAGCGTGTATTAGATACACCACTAAATGAAAGTGGCATTATCGGCTTTGCTATTGGCCTTGCACTTTATGGCTTACGGCCAGTTGCTGAAATTCAATTTGCCGATTTTATTTGGCCAGCTATGGATCAGATTGTTTCAGAATTAGCTAAGTATCGCTACCGGAGTGGTGGTCAGTTTAAAGCTCCAGTTGTCGTTCGTGCACCGTACGGCGGCGGAGTTCGCGGAGCACATTATCACAGCCAATCTCCAGAAGCATATTTTGCTCATACGCCGGGATTAAAAATTGTTATTCCCTCTAATCCCTATGACACGAAAGGTTTACTAACTGCCGCCATGCGACATCCCGATCCCGTTCTCTTTTTTGAACCAAAGCGAATTTACAGAGCATTTCGAGAAGAAGTCCCCACCGGTGATTATACCGTTCCAATTGGGAAGGCTGCTATATCACGGAACGGTAATGACGTCACATTAATTTCATATGGCGCCATGTTGCATATAGCTCTCGCTGCTGCTGAACTTGCTGAAGAAAAACATAACATTTCTTGTGAAGTCATTGATTTGCGTACTATTTATCCTTACGATTTAGAAACGATAGAAAAGTCTGTTAAAAAAACAGGACGAGTAATTAGTGTTACTGAGGCACCAAAAACGGTAGGTTTTGGCGCTGAACTGTCAGCTTTAGCTGCTGAACGTTGGATTGAATACATGGAAGGTCCTATCATCAGAGTTGCCGGTTATGATGTTCCCTTCCCGTTTGTCCTCGAGAAATACTATATGCCAACAGAAGAACGGGTACTTGATGCGATTTTGCAAGTATATAATTTTTGAAAAGGATAATAACTATATTGATTGGATGGAGATTGACTAAAAATGACAATAAAGGAAGTTAAATTTGCAGATATAGGCGAAGGCGTTCATGAAGGCGAAATTCTCGAGTGGCACGTCAAAGTTGGTGATCATGTTGACGAAGAACAATTACTTGTCGAAGTAAACACCGAAAAAGTAAATGCTGAAATCACATCTCCCGTCAGTGGTACTGTGGTTTCGATTGAAAAAAAAGAAGGTGAAATTGTCAAAGTTGGAGAAACTTTGGTAAAAATTGAAGTGTCTGAAACTGCAGCCGACATTTCAAAATCATATGAACCGACAACTGCCCCAACCACCGCCACGGAACAAGGAATGGAAGAAAAAGACGATTCTTTATTTACGGCTGCCGTTCCTATCCGCACAGTTAAACGCCGAGAAGCGCGGCAAGAAAAAACCATGACTCGTGTGTTGGCGGCACCAGCTGTTCGACGTCGTGCGCGTGAAGCAGGAGTCGACTTGACACAAGTTCCAGGAACTGGTCCCGGCGGTCGAATTACCCAAGCTGATTTGGACAGATTTTTGTCTTCAACCCAAGAACCGCAAATTATCACCAAAGCACCGTCCATACCGCGTGGACAAGTCATCGGAAATATCGAAAGAATTCCGTTACGTGGGATTCGAAGAACCATTGCTCAAACAATGCGAAAATCCAAAGATACAGCGGCACATTATACCTATTTCGAAGAAGTTGATATGAGTGCACTCGATGATCTGCGACAAAAAGCCAAAGCAATGGCTGAAGAACGAGGTGTGAAACTCACTTATTTGGCATTAATTATTAAGTGCTTAATTCCTGCCTTAAAGAAATTTCCACTCTTAAATGCCAGTGTTGATGATGAAAAACAAGAAATTATCATTAAACATTACTATAATATCGGTTTTGCTGTAGATACACCACAAGGTTTGGTGGTTCCAGTTATAAAAAATGCTGACAAAAAAAATGTCTGGCAACTTGCTAAAGAAATTCGAGAACTCGCAACAAAAGCGCGTGAAGGAAAATTGACTCTTAATGATGTTACTGACGGCACATTTACCGTTACTTCAATTGGAAATATCGGCGGTGTCATGGCTACACCCATTATTCGATGGCCCGAAGTTGCCATCCTTGGAATCATGAAAACAAAATTACGACCAGTTGTCATTGAAAAATATGGCAAACCAGAAATCGCCATTCGACCAATGATGTACCTCTCACTTACCCTCGACCATCGTATTATTGACGGTGCAGTCGGGGCGCGATTCATGAATACTCTTATTTATTACATGGAAAATCCCGGTGTATTTTTACTAGAAGAGGAATAACCATGAAAACCATAAAACCTGACGTATTAGTAATTGGTGCTGGACCTGGTGGCTACCCTGCTGCCATTAGAACAGCACAACTCGGAAAGAAGGTAGTTATAGTTGAAAAGGAATTCATCGGCGGAGAATGCCTAAACTGGGGATGTATACCCTCAAAAGCCCTTATTCAAGCGGCTAATTTTTATTACAAAATCAAACATGATGCCGACGCCCTTGGGATTACTATCCAAAATGTTGCTTTGGATGTCAAACGTCTTCATAAATGGAAACGCGACCTCCAATCAAAACTCATTACTGGCGTTAAGCAATTGCTCAAAGGAAATAAAGTCGAGATTATACTTGGAACCGCCACTTTTTTGAACCGCACTCAGGTGCGTGTCACACAACCTGATAAAAACCAACTCCTTATCGAACCAAAAAACATCATTCTTGCTGTTGGCGCTACCTATAGGGCACCACCGGGTTTTAAATTCGATCACAAACTTTTATTGGACTTTAAAGATACAATACACTTAGAAGAAATTCCTCAAGCGTTTAGTATTTTAAGTAACGGCGATATAACTGCTGTTGAGATGGCTATCCTTTTTGCGAAATTGGGAAGTTCCGTAACGTTCATTGAAGCACAAAAAGAAATCCTTCCAGAGATAGACCCAACGCTTGTTCGTATACTTAAACGACGTTTGAAAAGTTTAGGCATTCAACTTCATACTTCGGCACAACCACTTGATTATAAAATCAAAAAGAACGAAATCACGCTTGCATTTAAAGCAAAAAATGGAAAAACACAAACAATTACTTCTGACAAACTTCTCATTGCATGGGGCAAAAAAGGCAACTATGAAGAAATAGGATTAAATAAGGCTGGAATTAAAGTCAACCCTGAGAATGGATTCATTATTGTTAATAATAAGCAACAAACGAATGTTCCTTTCATTTACGCAATTGGTGACTGTGTCGGACCACCTTTTTTTGCACACAAAGCGACTAAACAAGGCATAATCGCCGCTGAAGTTATTGCAGGCCTCGCAGCTGAATATGATTATCGTGCTATGCCCTACGTCATTTTTAGTGATCCCGAAATTGCCGTCGTCGGCTTGTCTGAAAAGAACGCAAAAGAACAAGGCTATGATATCACCACATCCCGGGTTTCTTTTGCTATTAACGGAAAATCCCTAGCACTTCAAAATGAACTGGGCTTTGTTAAAATTATTGCTGATAAAAAAACCGGTGCTATCCTTGGGACAGAAATTGTCGGTTCTGCCGCAACAGAACTTATCAGCGAAGCCTCCCTCGCTATAGAGATGGGAGCTGTTGTTGAAGATGTCGGGTTTACCGCACATCCACATCCTACACTCCCCGAACTGCTCATGGAAGCCGCACAAGCCATTGATGGAAAGGCAATTCACATCATTAATCCGAAAAAAAAGTAACTTCACCTTAAACTCTTTACCCATCTAAATTTTTCTTTTTCCTTCAAATATCCATTTTTTTGTTGCGTAAAGATCTTGTTTCAATTTTTTTGCCAGCATAGTTTCTTCTTTAGTTAATGAGCCATGCGATAGCTCGATCTTCCATGTATCTTCAACAATTTCAATTAATTTGGATTTCCACGCGTCATAATCAAATCTTGAAAGGTTTGTCGTGGGGAAATAGCGACTGGCTCGCGGATTCTTCGGATTTTTGTCACGTGCTTTAAGGCTACTTTTTAAATGTGCCAAATTTGCCGCTATTAATAGGGTGGCATGGTGGAGATACCAATTTCGACGGTAATACCCGGCTGCACCAGAAATTTTTTTTCCATTATAAAGAATGTTCGATCCATTCTCTATTTGCACGTTTATAATCCCTACGTTTCGAAGACTTTTCACTAGTAGTTGTGTAAAAAATAATTTTGCTCGAATTACGTCAAACTTTCCTTGAAAAATACGAACTGGCACAAAAAAACTAATATTCACATTTCCCTCATCATGATATACGGCGCCACCTCCTGAAATACGTCGTCCAATTTCTATTTTATTTCGTTTACAGTATTCTAAATCTACTTCATTCTCGAGAATCTGATGCCTTCCGATAATTACTGCTTGTGGATTCTTCCATACACGAATTGTCATTATGTATGGTTGAGCTTCATGTAATTGCAAAATTGAATGCTCTAAGGCTAAATTATAAGGTATATCTCCCGTATAATATTCTAAAAAACGGCCACGTCTCATCAACATCACAAAACAAGTTTAGATTCTTATTTTACAAATATTTAACAAAATATCAACAATCTAACTCTCATTCTTGTCATTTCTCACGACTTTGGTTTCAAAAATAACATTTCGGAAAAGCCTAAAGCACCGTAAAATAACTGTTAATTAAAGTAAAATAGCCGCAGATGCGGGAGTTGCTTTAGTGTGAGTAGTCAAAAAGTTTTTAAGCCGCCTAAAGGAATGCAAGACATACCACCTGATGAAATGGCTATTAGAGAATGGGTTTATGATAAAATAAAACAAGTATTCCGTAATTACGGCGTCAAACTCGTGGAAACCACCTTTGTAGAAGAATTTCAAACACTAGCTGCTAAATCAGGACCTGATATTAAAGAAGAAATTTATTATTTCAAAGACAAGAGTGGACGAGAATTAGGACTTCGTTTCGATTTGACCGTTGGCATTGCACGCTTGGTTGCAAACAATCCACAGTGGCCTATTCCATTGCGTCTCGGTGCTATTTCGTGTATGTGGCGGTACGATCAACCAGGTTACGGACGACGACGATGGTTTTATCAATGGAATGTCGAATATCTTGGCGAAAAATCCGTTTATGCGGATGTCGAAGCCATCGCGCTCGGAATTGATGTCTTTCTTTCCTTCAACTATAACCAATTCATTGTTAAAATCGGCCATCGACAAATTGCCGAACACATCCTCTTAGCAAACGGCGCACCCGAAAGTAAAATTCCTGACTTGCTTAGAATTATTGACAAGTTCCAAAAACTCACCGAAGACCAACTTATCGCTGAGTTTGCAAAATACGGTGTTACAAAAGAGCAATTCTTCCAAATTAAAAGTGCACTTCGCAAAGGAAAAGAAGAACTACTTGACTACATTGAACAAACTTATCAGAACAATACAAAAATTCTAAACGCTGTCAATGAACTTCGTGACGCCTACCATGCGCTCAAAAGCCTCAAAAAAGAACAATTCATTGAAATTGACCTTTCTATTGTTCGTGGCATCGGATATTATACAGGCATCGTCTGGGAAGCCTACGACCTGAAAGATCCGCAAGCCGGCTCTATCTTTGGTGGGGGACGCTACGATTCTCTGGTTGGACTTTATGGACCACGACAACTTCCCGCTACCGGTCTTGCCGGAGGCATTGAACGCCTTCTCATTGTTCTTAAACAGCATAATCTCATCCCACCCTACGTGTCAGCCAAACCTGCAGTCTTTGTCGCCAATATAAAAATCCCAATTCATAACATCTTACCTATCGTTCAAGAATTACGAAACGCTAATATTCCAACTATTTACAACATCTCCGGCTGGAAAATTAAAAAAGCACTTTCATATGCAAACAATGAAAACATCAATTATGTCCTTATTATCGGCGAACAAGAACTCAAAAACAAAGAAGTCACCGTTAAAGTCATGAATCAAGCTAAAGAAGTGAAAATACCACAATCTGAACTTATTTCTTTTTTAAAAATGCAAATTAAGTCCAACACATAATTT
>WAPZ01000632.1 GCA_015520535.1 Candidatus Heimdallarchaeota archaeon | reverse complement strand
TTTTGCTGCTGCTCAATTTGTTTTTGCTGTTCTAGCACTTGCTTTTGCTGCTGCTCAATTTGTTTTTGCTGTTCTAGCACTTGCTTTTGCTGCTGCTCAATTTGTTTTTGCTGATGTTCAATTTTTTCTTTTATTTCTTGTTGTACCGTGAATATTTTTTTCAATAACCGACGTTGGTATTCTTCCATGACTTCTTCGGGTGTTAACCCGGCAAACTCATGATCCGGTGGCAACTGTTGAATCATTTCTAATAATACTTCACGCCACATGCGTACTTTAGGCAACTCTTCAGTTACGTTTTCCATTTCACATATCACCACTCCAAGCGTACTTTCTTCCAAACTCCTATATAAAGGTTCGGCTTGCTTCGTAATCGGAAAGACCTTTACTAGGCTGACTAACACTAAATAAGGAACAAACCCGGCATGCTGCCGCAAGGCTTGATCGAGAACTTGATAAAAACGCTGTGCATCCCAGTAAAAATATTTCACCTCCACATTTCGCACTTCACCATGCCTTACTAACCGAATGTCGGGCTGTGCTCCATGCCCAATTTCTGCCTCCCAATCTTCCCATACATCACGCGCCACAAATTCCTGCACTTGAAGTCCGCGTGTAACAGGATGTTCTCTATTAAGCAAGCGGAAAAATAATTTATATGGTAACTCGTCAAGATTTAAAGTACAACGAACTAAGATATTTTCTGGCATCGCCTAGTCTCCTAAAAATAAAATTTAGGCATTTCTTCTCACTTTATTCTTGTGACTCTCTGTAGCGTGACGTCAGTTTCTTTCTGTGTAGTGCTTGAATATTTTCAGCAAGCGATAAGAATCCGATACCTAGTACAGTGACAACTAAAGCATAGGGATTTGGGGCAAGGAACTCAATTGGCTCAAAACTTTCAATAACTGATCCCATAGAAGCCAAAACCCATTGAAATAGGTAACTAGTGATTCCAACAATGTAAATGAGTGTTTTATGACGCTTTTTTTCTTTTATTTCGCTATACATCATTCCTATGGGGGTTAAAACAGCAATAAGGAGGAGGAGATAACTCCAAATGTATAAAAATATCCATAAAACGGGAAAATCAGCTTGCGATTGAATAAAAGAGGAAAGATAACTAAAAGAGGTTTTATTTCCATTTGACAAAGAAAGTAAAACCGAACGTGCAAAATACTCATAACGTGCCAACACATTTGGGCCAGAATCATTAGTTCGTAAACTCTCTGTCATGACTAGCGGCAAGAGTTCGAGTTGGATGACCAAGATAGAAAGAGAGAAAATGAGGGAAAAAATAAACACTAAAATAATATCTTTTTGTTTCTGTTTCTTCTGCGTTGTCATTTTAAATCGCTCTGTTAATTAACTAAGGATGTCTATCGTCCACACGATTGGACCGCCAAAGAGTGGGATGATAAACAAAATGCCGATGATAATAATTAAAATGCCCATAGCTACTTCAACTTTTCGGAAATGTCGTGCTAAGGCATAACTGAGGCGTTGTCGACTCTCGGTCGAAAGAAGAGCTAAAATGAGATATGGGATGGATAGACCAATCGCAAATCCAATCAGTCCGAAAAGCGTAAACAAAAAGTTACGTTCACGCGCTACAATTGCGCCAAGAGAGATAAAAACCGGTCCAGCACAAGGTAACGCAATAAAAGTGAAGACTAATCCCAAGAAGTAAAGATCAAGGATATTGTAACTTTCTTTGGTCAATTGTGAGCTGAATAACATTGGTAGACGGCCATAAAATTGTTGAAAGTAAGGGACCACAAGCATAACGCCGAGTACTATAAGGATTATTCCAAAGATTGCTGCTAAATATAGATAATTCCTTATTATCCACAGACCTAACTGATCAAAGATAAATGTTGTCAAAAACATGAAAATGGTAAAGGAAGTCATTATGCCGGCAATGAGTGACGCCGTCATTGCTAAAGTTTCTGAACGTTTTATGTCCTTTTGTAATAATCTTAACACACTTATCGGAAGAATTGGGAATAGACATGGGCTTAAAGCTGTATAAATTCCCCCTAACGGAAAAACAAGGAGACCTAGTGTGCTATATGACAATGAAACCATTATGAAGAACCTCCTTCAATTTCACTCTTTTTCATAACTATTTATGAAATTAACTCAGAGAATAGTGGTGATTCTAACATCAACCGCTGGTCTTTTAAACAACTCTATATGGATTTTTTTTAGAATCACAATCATGGAAAATTTTAACAATCGCATGAAAAGAGCGTTAAATCGGGAAATGAAAACACTTGATGACACGATTTTAAAAAAAATAGGACTAAATTACCTTCAAAGTCGTGAACGCTATCTTAGTATTCTGAAAAAATATAACCGCGAGAAAAAGTCCCATATGTCAGTTCTCTTGGATGCGCTCTTTATTCAGGTAATTGCACTTTTAGCGTTCACGAAAGAAAACTCAAAAAAACCGCTTAAAAGGCAAAATTTTTTCCACAATACGCTACAAACAGTTGAAAATGAGTTTTCTTACTATGCTTCACTATTAAATCTTTTTTCAATGGATATAGACACCTTTTCGTCTATAATGTCCGACCAAACCATTAAATTTTGTAAAATTGGAAAGCAACGACAGATTCCGTTTTTCTATATACCACAGCTTAAAAAAATCAGGATTCCGAATGTTCTTTTTGCTAGCAATTCACCAATACCATCGAAATTTTCTCAAAAGAAAAAGCCATTGAAAAACGCCGTCGTCCCTCTTTTTCATCATTTTACACCATACTTTGAGGATGGGGTTACTGTTACAGATTATACCATCGGAACGTTATTTGACTACATTCACCCAATCACAGAGAAAAAATCACGTGGATCATATTATACACCAAAAAAACAGACAGAAGAAATATGTCGAATTGCGATACACCGTTTTTTGCTAGAAAAGATCAAGACACGTTATCATTTAAGCTATAATTCTCTAAATGAGGTTTTTTCAAGAGAAAATAACACGAATGTATATCAAAAACTTTTTGAAGAACTAAAACAGATTAAAATTTTAGATCCCGCTTGTGGTAGTGGACATTTTCTTGTCGAAGCCAGTAATATCTTAGTCGCTATATATAAACAACTATGGACATTAGGGAATGCCAGAAATTTCGATCCACAAGACTTTAGATTTACTGAATTCAATTTCCCCAATTGTAGCACAATAAAATCCTTATTAGATTTTAAAAAGGAAGAGGACTTGGAATTTTTCTTAAAACTCTTTGTCATCCTTCCTTACAACATTTATGGTGTAGATATAAATGATTTAGCTATTAAAGTCGCACGTTTACGTTTGTTTCTAAATTTGATAGGAATTATATCCAAAAAAAAGGATAACAAAGAGTATTTGAAAGAAATAACCCATTTTCAAGTAAATTTAATGACAATGAATGTGCTTTATAATAAAGACACCCGCACCATTGCGAAAAATGAAAACAAAAGAAAAAAGGCACATTCATTTGAGCGGTTAAAGCCCATTGATAGATTTAACATTGTTTTAAACACTAAAAAAGGCTTTGACATTATAGTTAGCAATCCTCCATATGGAAAATTGTTATCGGCGGAAGAAATTTCCATCTTAACCAATGTTTTACCAGTTTCTGCGAAAACGAAGGATATAGCAGCCATGTTTATTGAAAAATGCGCCTATTTAATTAATTCCGATGGAAAAATTGGGCTCTTAATTCCATTAAATATCTTGAGAATTTCTCGCTTTAAGCCAATTAGAAAATTTTTAGTGGAAAAATTTAATCTTTTTCAAATTGTTGACGAAGGGAATCCTTTTGAAGGAAATGTTGAACTAGAAATGGTAAGTATTTTCTATCACTCAAAAAAAACGAATCGAATCCTCATTAATTCGCGAAAAGACGTCTACGTCTCTGCAGAGGGCTTTCCTACCTCGGTGGCAAAAGAATATGACTATAGAATTATCCTTTATTACGATGAAATTTTTTCTTATTTGCTAAAACATTGCACTTTCAATTGGCTAAAAGTGGCACAAGGGGGCCCACGGCGCTCTGACTATTCTCATAATGGAACCATCCTTTGTATCAGTGCCAAACCGTTAGAACGATATTATATTGATGAATCAAAAATTCAATGGAATCGTGTTGTATCTTGGGATACATTAAAAACCAAAAAATTAGTAAATCAATTAAAAGAAAGTTTAATCACAGCCTTTTCATTAGGCAAAACCGGAAAAGTTACCGACAAAGCATGGGAATGTGTGTTAAAACCGGCAGGAACACTCCCTGATGGTACTTCTATTGTTCTTACAATTAAACACACCAATATTAACAAAAAATTTGCGTTAGCAGTACTCAATTCTGCAC
>WAPZ01000631.1 GCA_015520535.1 Candidatus Heimdallarchaeota archaeon | reverse complement strand
GGTAAATTCCTTTAAAGCTTCTTTTAAGGGTTTTCCTTGTGGACTCCACCATTGCGTTTCTTTCGTCGTAAACTGTTGTTGAATGATACTGTATAGTCCAATTTTCTTTAGAAAGTGCTCTTGTAAAAGCGTTTCCTCAATAAATTCAATACGGAAAGTTTGAGGAATTAACGTTGGGTTATCTGCTTGAAGTTTTCTTATTTGAGTTTGCAATTTATATTTTTGCGCATTTGTTAATGCTTGTCTGGGTAAAATATTAATATTTTTATTAGGACGGTTGATAACAACTAACGCAAGAATATCGTATGCATTATATTCACTATTTATGGATTTAAACTCGAAATGTGTATTCACAAAAAGTGGTTCATAATCGACATGAGTTCCCGTGTTCCAGTTTCTGATTGCATGCTCAATCCTTTGTATTCTCTCTGTATCTAGGTCTTTGTCAATTTCAATGTGAACACTATTGAGAATTTGACGTAAAAACAATTGAAAGAGTGCTAAATGTGGTTGAATCACGTTCAACCATTTTTTATGAAACGTTATCCATAAATTAGTGGGCCTTCCGTGCTTATCGATTCTTTCATCTTCTGAAGAAACAGCTTTAACAATGAAACTGTAGCCCACAGCTAATAAATCCGGATTTTGTGTTGGAAAAGGGCCGTAAATCTTTTTCTTTTCAGCTTCACTCAAGACCGTCATGCCACGAACCGCTAAATCTAATGCTGAACCTTCATCTAAGGAGGTACTATTATAAATAATATCTGGGCCATAATCTTCAAACAGAATAAATAAAATACCATCAAACATATTTTGATTCTCAGCTGTTGTACTCATAAAAACACCATCACATCAAAAGATATCCTATTCTTTTAATCTTTTAACTGAGATTGAAGTTGGTTGCGTAAACGATAGACTACTTCTAAGGTCTGCTGCAACGAACGATTTTTTTGGACGGTAACAGAAAGGAAACTAGAGGTGATGATAGGAAGAAAAATTATGAAGTGTTGACTGCCGATCATAAAGGTGGCCGTGAACATACTCGAACCTTCAAGTTTTTTAAAAAGTTCTTGGGCTGAAAGAAGTAATTGCTTGTCAAACTTTTTAATTTCAGCGTTGCTACGACCGGCGTCGTACAACGGAATCCCTTCTGTGCTGTAGATAGCAACACGTACGGCTTGCTCGTGTGTAATAAATTGTTCGATAAGTTGTTGAACAAGGCCACGTTTTTTTATGAAGGTGGAAAAAATTTCACCTAATGCCGTAAAAAGGGAATCATCATAAATGGAAGTGAAGAATTTTTTAACTTTAATCGGGACATTACTAAAAAAGTAAGAATCCACAAGTTCATTGACTTGGGGTAGATTTTCTGGTGGAATCATATCTATTTTGTGCACAAATACATATATTTTACCGTTGGGGCTAAATTTTTGAAGTTGTTGAACTGCTTTATCAAAATAAAATTTGCTTCGCGGAAGACGCTCTAATTTGGAGGCATCAATCACATAGATGAGCACATCTACCTCTGAAAACACAACTTCTGCCATTTCCCCAGTAAATTTATCCAAAAAATTTTCTTGTCCGCCTACATCAAAAACAACAAGATTTTCACTGGCTAATTGTCTGACATTTCGGACATATTCAAGCGTTGCATCATATTCAGCCACTTCAGTGGGTTTTTTCCCTCCAAGCGCAACGCTGTAAATGGTACTTTTTCCGGCTTGTGACAGCCCCATCATTACTAATTTGGTCTGTGTTTTTTTGCTTGAAGAAGATTCTATCTGCGCCATTAGAACCACATTTTTTCTTTAGGTATTCGATTTGGTTGAATTACATATAAGTGCGAAGATTTTTTAATATTGTCTGCAGCAACTACGTCTTTCTTGCTTTCATCCAAAAAAATGTTCAAAGTATAGACATGTCTTAGCCTTACCAGTGCTATGGTTGGGTCAAACACCGATTGGATTATGGTAATGTTTTCAGTTTTTGGTGGCTGCGTTGGTGTTGTTGTTTCAGCAGAAATCTTTTCATTTTCACCAGTGGTTAATACGGAGGGAGTATTATCTACATCCACTGATGACGAAAAGTCTGTGCCTAAAGTTTCAACGCTTTCTATGAAATCCAAAGAATTCTTTAGATCGTCCAGTTCTTCTAAGTTGAATATTGTATCATCTAAGCCACGAAAATCTTCGACTACTGGTGCATAAAGAGAATCGGAAGTGGTTTCCTCAGCGGGCATGTTTTTACTAGTGGCCGTGGATGTTAGTTTTGGTACTTCTTTAACTGGTTTTGTACTCTCAACTCTAAGTTCCGGAATAGCTTTTCTATAGATATCGTCAAATACCGCCTTAAGTTCTTTGGAATTGTAAATAGAAGTAAGATAAAAGTCAATATGAAATTTAGCCTTAGCCAAAAATTTTTCACGAATTTGGGAAAGAAAAGCTTCCTTTTCTTCAATGGTTAAAAATGAAAGTTTATCAGCTTTGTGCAAAAACACCACTACTTGGGCATTGGGACTATATTCTTGTAACTTTTCATTTACTGCCGTAAAATAACTTAAACTATCTTCAAATCGTTCTTGATCTGATACATCGATTATATAGATGAGCAATCTGACATCATTGAACACAAAAGCACTATATTTTGTCAAAAAACGTGTTAAAAAGACCTTTTGTCCTCCCAAATCCATAAGTAAAAGGCGAACACCATTTTTTTCAATAACCATACGTTCATAATCGATAGTAGCTGACAAACTTTCCGTTTCTGAGATATCCTTTTCCTCAAAGATTATTTTTTTAACTGCAGTTTTACCAGCTTCACTTAAACCACAAAATAAAATTTTAATTCCGAATTTTGATGATGTACCAAAACTATTCACAGATATTCCTCCATATTAATTAACTACCCTTTCCCACCCTTCACAGTGGTGTATTAAGAATTTCTACCAAAATCAGACAGTTTTGCTGCCATTTTTGATCTGTGATTTCATTAATCATAATCTGAGCTTCGTTTGTTAGATCCTTTAATTTATTTTGATCGACACCCTCTGCAACTTCATCAAGAATCATTTTTAGAAGGGCTTTAACAGGCTCATTGGTTGTATCTACGTTTTTAAACTCATATTGCAATGTGTCATACAGCAAACTATCAAAACTGAGTAAAAAAAGAACTGTTAATGAAAAAAGGACTTCAGTTGTTGTGATGTGATATCGCTCATAAATGTCTTTAATCGTCTGTAATGCCTTAATTGTAGTATTTATGTTGAGTTTTTTCATTAAAAAGTAAATTGTTGATTGAAAAAGATCTATGACTGCCTTATTCGGTTCTTTTTTGGCAAGATACGTAAGTCCTCTTCTATAATAGGCTTCAGCAAATTCATGATCAATTTCAATGACTTTTGAAAAATCAGCCAGCGCACCCTCATAATTGGCCATATCAAAATGCACTAGCCCACGATTATAATAGGCCTCTATAAAGTCGGGTTTTAGTTCAAGTGTTTTTGTAAAATCTTGAAGCGCACGGGCATGTTCTCCTAGTTCATGAAAAATCAATCCCCGATTAAAGTACGAGGAATAGGATTGAGGATTTAATTGAATGACTTTGGTAAAATCGCGTAGTGCTTGTTCAAATTCGCCGATTGATGAGAGTAGAAGGCCACGATTAAGATATACACGCTCGTTTGAAGGATCTAAGTAAATTGCCATTGAATAATCAGTAAGTGCTTCTTCCGTTCGATTTAAAATTGCGTACACTAAGCCTCGATTGAGATACGCTTCTGCAAACGATGGCTTTAATTTAATAGCTTTTGTAAAATCGGCGATACTTTTTTCGTACTCACCCAATACAGTGAAAACTATACCACGATTATTGTATGCTTTTTCGTAGTTTGAGTCAGCTTCAATAGCCCTCGTAAAATCTGCTAAAGCTTCGCTATATCGCTCGAAAGTCATATAAAGGAGACCTCGATTCACATAAGTGATATTATCGTAAGGATTGACTTGAAGGGCTTTCGTATATGTTTCAAGTGCTTTTTCATACTCACCCATTTTTGAATATGCTAACCCCATATTGCTGTACGCCAGCGAATCATATGGATTTAATGCAATAACTCGTTCATAGTCCGCTATTGCATCGTTATATTGCCCTAAAGCCGCAAAGGAATTAGCACGGGAAAAATAGATGGAAGAAGAATTGACGGAATTTTCAGAATGTAAATCTAATGCTTTTGTAAAATCTGCTATTGCCTCTTTATGTTTTCCCACGGCTGCAAATGCCAGTCCACGATTATAATATGGCTCATAATTATCAGGCTTCAGTTCAATGGCCTTTGTGTAAAAAGTAATGGCTGAGTCATATTTACCTAAAGCCGCAAATGCCATCCCTAAACCATTATACGCAACATAATCGGTCGGATCAGCCTTTAACTGGCTTTGATATGCATCGATGATCGACTTTTGCTGAGAAATTATCTCCAAAATGGCTTTTTTCTCCTTTGTGACCTCTTGTAAGGAAGAATCTATCTTCAAAGCCTTATCAAAATCATCAAGCGCTTTTCTATACAATTTGAGTTCCAGAAACACGCGACCGCGCCTATGTAATGCTTCAACAAAATTCGGGTTGATATTGAGACATCGTGTCAAGTAATAAAGTGCCTGTTTGTACGCACCGATTTTGCTATAAATTAAGCCAATATGGTACAGAGTGGATGGTGAATATGGTCTTTTTTCTAAAACCTGATGGAAATAATTTAATGCCTTCGCAAATGCTTCTTGTTGCTCATTTATCCGTCCCATATAATAAAGACCATTTATATTTTCCGGATTCAGCTTCAGCAAGATTTCTAAATCATTCTTTGCCATATCCATTTGATTTAATTTGAAATAACATAGACCACGCAAAAAATAGCCTTCGTCATTGTTGATATCACACTCAATGGCTCGTGTAAGATCTTCTATCGCATTCGAATAATCTTCTAAAGCAAAATGTATCTCTGCTCGCTTCTGATATAAAAATCCTTTATTTTCTGCTCGTTCAATTAATTTTGATAAAAACTCTAACACCACGGGCCAATCATCATGAATAAAATAACTAATATCAAAATAATGGGGAATGGTGACCACTGATACCTCTGAATGCTGTAATTTAGCTGAATATTGAATTATGTCATCCTTAATTTGTCGATAATACTTCAAAAGTTCTCTAATTTCATCTCGATTCTCAGTAAACACTTTAACTAGGGGATCCAAATCTGCTGCCATAGTAAAATCATTAATAGCCTCATTTAACGCCCCTATATGTGCATACACCAAACCACGATTGTTATACGCCGCGGCAAAAGACTCGTCCAACTCAATCGCACGCCTAAAATCCTGAAGTGCTAACTCAAACTCTCCTATATGTGCATACACCAAACCACGATTGTTATACGCCGCGGCAAAAGACTCGTCCAACTCAATCGCACGCCTAAAATCCTGAAGTGCTAACTCAAACTCTCCTATATGT
>WAPZ01000630.1 GCA_015520535.1 Candidatus Heimdallarchaeota archaeon | reverse complement strand
TTTTAGTAATATTGTCAACAATAAATTTCTCATTAAAGGACCAGAAAAACGTATGACCCAATTTAACCAAATTTTTAGCAAAATTATTCTATTATAGCCCTTTTCTTTTTTCAAAATTTTTTTAAAGATAATTTTTTTAAGTTTGCTTAATAAGAAAAGCCAAGGAAAAAAGACACAAAAAGCAAATACAGATCGGTCGAAAGAAATGATGAACAAAAAAGAAGAAATAAGAAAAATTGAAGAATATTGGGATCAACCAAGATGGAAAGGAATTGTTAGACCCTACACGGCGGAAGATGTCTATCGCATACGTGGCTCCATCCAAATTGAATATACCCTTGCCAAACTTGGCGCAGAAAAACTCTGGAAATTACTAACCACGGAACCATATATTAAAGCTCTAGGTGCACTAACTGGTAACCAAGCTGTTCAAATGGTACAAGCGGGATTAAAGGCAATATATGTGAGTGGTTGGCAAGTAGCAGCAGATATGAATGAAGCTTTGGAAACGTATCCTGATCAAAGTTTGTATCCCGCTGACAGCGCAATTAAACTTGTAGAACGAATAAACAAAGCATTTATGAGAGCTGACCAAATACAGCACCTAGAGGGACGAAATGATATTGACTGGTTTGTTCCAATCATTGCGGATGGTGAAGCGGGATTTGGCGGACATCTCAATGTATTTGAATTTATGAAAGCCATGATCCGTGCTGGCGCTGCGGGTGTACATTTTGAAGACCAAGTAGCCTCATTTAAGAAATGCGGACACCTTGGTGGCAAAGTACTCGTACCGACCGCACATTTCATACACACATTAACTGCTGCACGCTTAGCTTCTGATGTACTAGGCGTTCCGACTATTTTGATTGCAAGAACCGATGCTAACAGCGCAAAATTAATCATGGGAGATTCTGACGGAAGAGACCATGAATTTATACTTCCCGAAAGAAGTTTTGAAGGATTTTATCGCTATAAAGGCGGTTTAGATGCTTGTATCGCACGTGGACTTGAGTACGCTCCGTATGCCGATCTGTTGTGGTTCGAAACCTCAAATCCGGACCTTGAAGAAGCTCAAATCTTTGCAGAAGCAATTCATACAAAATTCCCAGGAAAAATGCTTGCTTATAACTGTTCTCCCTCATTCAATTGGAAAAAATTAGAAACGCATGTAGCCAAGGATTTCCAAGACAAACTGGGAGAATTAGGCTATAAGTTCCAATTCGTGACTCTAGCTGGTTTCCACCAGCTAAACTACGGAATGTTTATGCTCGCACGTGAATACCTCAAAGATGGGATGTTAGCATACCAAAAACTTCAAGATTTGGAATTTCAAGCGGAAAAATTCGGCTATAAAGCTATACGACATCAAAGTTTCGTCGGTACGGGTTATTTCGACGAAATTTCTCAAATTATTACAGGTGGCAAATCCTCTACTGTGGCATTAAAAGAATCAACAGAAATGGAACAATTTCATTAATAATTAAAAGGAAAAAAGGCGAAGCCAATGACAGGCACCGATAGCCTACTATCTTCCCTTAAAAAAGAGGGAATTGAAATATTAGGACCAGTAACACCGGAATATGCCAAAGTATTAACATATGATGCCATGAAATTCATTGCTGAACTCAGTCGCAATTTTACCCCACGAATAAAAGAATTATTAGCATTACGGGAAAAAAGGCAAAAAGAAATCGATGAAGGAAAGATGCCAGATTTCCTTCCAGAAACTAAACACATTCGAGAAGCGGAGTGGACTGTAGCGCCACTTCCCGAAGACCTATTGGATAGACGTGTGGAAATTACTGGTCCAACAGATAGAAAAATGATTATTAATGCCTTAAACTCGGGTGCTAATGTATACATGGCGGATTTTGAAGATGCTAATTCTCCAACGTGGCATAACATGGTTCAAGGACAAATCAATTTAATTGATGCCGTTAAGCGAACTATTACATATACCAGTCCCGAAGGCAAATTTTACCAACTAAACGAAAAGATTGCCACGCTCATGGTACGTCCCCGAGGAATTCATCTTCCAGAAAAACACGTTAAAGTTGACGGTGAAACTGTTCCTGGCTGCTTATTTGACTTTGGTTTATTCTTTTTTCACAATGCAAACACCCTAATTCAACAAGGAACAGGTCCCTATTTTTATCTTCCAAAATTACAAAGCCATTTAGAGGCACGTCTCTGGAATGATGTATTTGTATTTTCCGAAAAATACCTCGGTATCCCCGTCGGAACTATAAAGGCGACCGTTCTTATTGAACATATCCTAGCCGCATTTGAGATGGATGAAATCTTATATGAACTGAAAGAACATTCTGCTGGACTTAACTGTGGACGCTGGGATTATATTTTCAGCATTATCAAAGTCTTTAGAAAACATCCAACGTTTATTTTTCCCGATCGTGCACAAGTGACGATGACACGCCATTGCATGAAGTCCTATGTGGAATTATTAATTAAAACATGTCATCGCCGTAATGTGCATGCAATGGGCGGTATGGCAGCACAAATACCGAGAAAAGATGACCCCACTGCAAATGAAGAAGCCTTAAACAAAGTACGGGAAGACAAGCTCCGTGAAGTGAAACAAGGGCACGACGGGACATGGGTAGCGCACCCCGGACTCGTTCCCATCGCAAAAGCTGTCTTTGACGAATACATGAAAACCGCCAATCAAATTCATGTAAAACGAGAGGATGTACATGTGACGGCAGAAGATCTTTTAAAAGTTCCAAGTGGCACAATTACCGAAGAAGGCATCAGAATAAACATCAATGTCGGTTTAAAATACTTAGAATCATGGTTACGTTCAAATGGATGTGTTGCTATCAATTATTTAATGGAAGATACAGCAACTGCTGAAATTTGCCGCACTCAATTATGGCAATGGGTGCATCATAACGCGAAAACCGATAAAGGAATACCAATCACAAAAGAATTGTTTCGTTCACTGATGAAAGA
>WAPZ01000629.1 GCA_015520535.1 Candidatus Heimdallarchaeota archaeon | reverse complement strand
GTGCCGTGTTTTCTTTGATGTTTAGTTTGTTAGCAATGTTTTTTGCCACGTTGTTGTGATGCTGGTTAATGACTTCTGGATTATCTATCACGAACACAATAACATCTTTTAGCAAGTTTGATGTTACAGAGCTAACATATTGCTTCAATATTGAAATGGCACCGTTTTGATCAAAAACAATACGTTTACGTCCTTTCTTTGTTTTCTTCTTGTTGCTAGCACTGTCTTTCTTATTCGTGTTCGTTTGTTCTTTCTTTGGTTTCTTTCTTAAATCGATTTCTTTCTCTCTTGCATCATAAATGTAATTATATTTGTTGCGCAATTTCTTTGCTTTTTCGTATGATTCGGAAAAAATCTTGTCCCCTTTTTCATCAATGTACTCAACAAAGAGGTCAAACTCTTTGTTTCTAATATAGGGATCAAATACAAAATCCAGTGAGTACAAAAATGTTAGTCGAGACAAGGTATCGTTTTCGATATCTGGTTTAAAACCAAATATGCGTTCGTATAGAGAATTAATTCCTGACGAAGTTTTCTTTTGTAGGTTTTCGTTCGTCTTGTTTATGAACGAGAATCTACAGTTTGTGGGAATTTTGTACTGTCGTATAAAAGTTCGTAGATTGTCTCCAATATTCTTTCTTCGTGCCATAATTCCACCTCTTTGCAAATAGCATTATACTGTAAACATAAAAGAAAAACAACGGGCTAGAATATACTAACCCGTTGTTTTTCATAATAATAATTACTATGTAATTACTCTTCAGTATTATCGCTGTTATCTTCGAGTTTTTCTACTTCATTGTCTACAACTTTGACTTCCACTCTTGTCTTATTCTCAACAATCTCAGTTTCAATATATAAAACTCCATTTTTCATATATGCCGATGTTATATTTTCATTCCGTTTTAATGGGATCGAATAACTAAAAGAATTTTTCCAGATCGGATCATCCTTTTCTCTTTTACCCGATACTTCGAGCGTGTTTCTGTCATTATCGATATAAACTTCTATCGAATTTTGGTCATAGCCTGGTAGTGGGAAAGAAAACACTCTTTTATTAGTTGTTTCTTCAACATGATATTCTCTATTCCCTAGTGCATCAGTTGTGTGTAAGTAATACCACTTTGTTTTGTAATATTTCTCATCATAAGGGTGTGAAAAATCTAAACCAGGTCCAGGCCATTCAGGCCATTCCGGAAATGTTATCCATGAAGTACTAGGATTAAATTTTATAGAATCATATAACCAGTTATCGACTAGTTTGAAAATATTATCGACGTTTTTGATATATGTCGATAAAGCGGTACGAGTTTCAGCCATATTTTAACCTCCTTTCCTTTTGTTCTACTATTATATTAGACAATCAAATTACGATTTTGTTCCTCGGAACAAAATTTTATTATCTGATCAACCGATAGAGGAGAATAGAATAACAACCCTTGTCCGTGTTTCACTCCAATATTTAGTAATCGGTTCTTTGTTTGTTGAGATTCGATTCCTTCAGCAACAACGCGAATGTGCATTGTGCTAGAAAACATTGTGACAACTTTTACAATCTCGAGAAACTTTTTGTCGTTAAGATTGTTTGTATGTCGTTTGTCAATTTTTATTTCATCGATATCAAATAAAGAAATATATTGTATTGATGCATAACCAGTGCCAAAATCATCAATTGCTATTTGGAAATTATGACTACGAAGTTCTTGTATAATCTTTGCAACTTTGTCGAGATTTTGTACAAGAGCAGTTTCAGTTATTTCAATCACCACTGTTGAAGGATCTATATTGTTTTGTTCCGCTTGTTGTTTAATAAAAGTTACAAAGTTACTGTCTGTCAATTGTTTTGTTGACACGTTGACAGAAAACGTTGTATGTTCACCACATATACTTTTTAATTTACGAATATTTTCGAATGACTTTTTCAATATTATTTCACCAAACCGTTCAATGTATCCCATTTGTTCTGCTAGCTTAAATAATTTTTCAATATCCAATTGTTCTTTAAATACTTTTGTATCTCTGAACAAACATTCAAAAGACACAATATTTCCTGTATGAAGATTAACTATCGGTTGAAAGTATATGTCAAAGTCTTCTGTAGCAATGAAATATTCTAAAGCTGTTTCATAAAGAACAATTTCTTCAAGTCGTTTATTCATCTTTGGAACAAATAACATTGCTTGTCGTTTGCCTTTTTCTTTTGCTGCATATAATGCCAAATCAGCACTTTTTAGTAATGTTGAGAAGTTGTCACCATGCTCGGGTGCTTTACTAATACCAACCGTTAAGTAAATTGGTATTTGTTGTTGTTCAATTTCAACGGGAGTCTTAAAATAATCTATTAATTGGTTTCCGATCTTTATTGCTTTTTGTTCATCGACGTTTTTTACTATCAGAACGAATTCATCGCCACCAAGTCTAGCAACAAAACTTTCATTATTAATGATTTGTTCTTCTGTAAATTTTGTTAATAATACTGCAAATTTTTTCAAAACTTCGTCACCGAAAGCATGGCCTTTTGTATCGTTAATCTTTTTAAAATTGTCGAGATCAATTAGATATATTGCGTATGAAAATTTTCCGTTGTTGTTTGTT
>WAPZ01000628.1 GCA_015520535.1 Candidatus Heimdallarchaeota archaeon | reverse complement strand
CAACTAATATCAATAATTTGGCAAAAATTTATCCCGATGATGTTTTTTATACTATCTTTATCGGATTGATTTATGCGATCGGACTACTCTATAGTCTCTTTTACAAAGAACCACCCAAACAACAAAAAACTACCTCTTATATACTTCATCAACCATATACTTTTTTCATTCTCGGCGTAACAATGATTTTTTTCCGATTAACGGTTTCCTTTACCCCAATCCATTCCTATTTAAATGATGTAAATTTAGAAGTTCTCGCTTTTATAGGAATTATGTCCGTCTTTGGCCTCTTTTTTTCCTTATGGGGAATAATTTTACAAGAAAAAGAATCATTGATATTTGTCTTCAATTATCTGATATCACGAACAAACACACAAACATTGCAGCTGAATCAACGCTTTAGAAAGACGAGTAGATATGTTTCCCACTATCAAATTGCATTGCCATTCCTCATTAGTGCTACACTCATTTACATCGTTTTTGGTGTGGAATTCTTTTTATCATATTTTTTACTGTTTTGGGTTCACACTTTTAGTCTTTACAGCATTACAGGATTTTTATGGCGAATTGCGATGTTGTATGAAATCATTGGCTTTTCATACATGATTTTTATGGCATACAAATCTCAACATAGCTAAAAAAGACGCCCAATCAAAAAAGACCACAAAATATGAAGAAAAAGGAAAAAATTTTAGGCATATAAGCGAAAATAATCTTATTTCTCTAAGAAATCTGTGGTGTAACCGTTTTTGAATAAAAAAAACTGAGTAATCTCTTTTCTAAGCTGTAAGGATAGTGAAATCCTAAAAATAAAATAGTTATCGTCATCAGCGAGAATAGTCGACCTATAATTACCACGGTAATGTCAGTTGACGCCGAAATGATGGAAAAATCTAAGATTCCGCTGATCGCATAAAGTGTCCCGCCTATTGAAATGAAATAACTTCGTGCTTTAATTCTAATATCTGGTGTTTTAATAGCAGTATACCCAAAAATCAGTATTATAGATAAAATGGCTGTTACTATCGTTATTATCAATAGAATAAGGGGTATTCCTAAAAGAATGGTCTCTCTGATGCCATCAGCTGAAATTTCAGTTGCATACTTCCTAGGATTGGGATAGAATATCAATATAAATGCAATTGAAGTAAATCCACAAAAAACTGGAAGTAGCCAGCGCAATCTATTCGTCAAAAAGGAAATAGCAAATAGTACAAAGAAAAATGCACCACACAACGGCCCCCATACATATATTCGCATCTGAAGATCCAACGGAAGCTGTGTGCCTGTGAAAAGGATTAGTAAAAAATTTCCCATGCCACCCCAATAGCTTCCAGATATACCCAAAAATCCTAATCCCAAGTAAATAAATCTTAAATCTACTGATTTTTCAGACCGTACATTTTTCCAACTCTTGTAAAAGAAAAATAACGAAAATGCGAGGGTTGTTAGACCCAGTAGCGTGAGTGATATTCCTCTTATATAACCAATAATTGAAAAACTCATTTAAATTGACCCACCATGTATTTAATAAACGTAGAACTTCATATTTATATTCTCTTTCGAACTAATTAAGTTTTTGGAAAAAATAAGTCGCAGCTCATTGAATCATCGCGCTTTCAAAAAAAGTATGAAACTTTGCCAAATAAGAATAAAAATCGGGAAAAAATCGGGTTTTTGGTTGTTTCAATAAAGATAAAAGGCATTCAAAAAAATATTCTCATAGCATAGTGCACGTTTAACATACTATAATAAAGGCATAAACATTGATGGTGGCATTATTGACTGCAGTAGAAACATGGAAAAGCCCATATAATTTATATAAGGAACAGCAAGAATACATTAAGAAACTGCAAGAAACCGCCAAGTCACGGGGTATTTTCTTAGTAGAAGCGGGTACGGGATTTGGAAAGACCATTGCTAATTTATTAGCCATTTTACCTATTGCACAAGAACAAAACAAGTTGATTGTATATTTAAGTAAGACGCATCAACAGAATAGGCAAATTTTAATTGAGTTAGAACAAATCAATCGTGCAAATCCCGAACATCCCATTCGTGGCTTACAATTAGCATCACGAGCTCAATTATGCCACATCGAAAAGGTAGCAAAAGCCTCGTCACGTGTTGGTCAAGCCTTATGTCAAGAATACCGCAAAAAACGGAAAGAAGATAAAAATTCCGAATATAAAGATTGCATTTCTCCTTTTGAACTGGAAGAATCTTGGTTTATCAAAAATAATCTTCCTAAAGTCGCTAAAATTGAGGACTTAAGAGAAATCACACAAAAAATTGGTGGTTGTGCGTATTTAACCGCTCGTGATTTAATAGAAGAATATGATGTGGTGACGGGACATTATTATTACTTTTTGTCCGAACAAATACGCCAAATTGTCAATATTCCTAAAGATGTTCATCTAATTTTGGATGAAGGGCATAATTTAGAGGATTTATGTTGTTCATTAGTAAGACGTCAGCTCACCACACGATTAATGCGACAAGCGCAAGAAGAAGCACAATTAATCGAAGATCCTGAGTTGGAGGAGGCTTTATATCCTTTAGTTCAGATCTTTGAGACATACATAAAAAAACTTAATCCCAAGAAACCGCCTAAATATATTCCGTGCGAAAAATTCCTCCGCGATTTAGAAGATCTGGGCTTTTCACCAATGTTATTACGTGAAATTGAACAAGCTTTCATTCTCTTTCAAGAAGATCTCATTTCAGCGTGGCAACAAATACGTGGGGTCGAAACAACCGATATACAAACTAGTATTGAGCGTGTGTTGGAATTTTTCTCCGATTTATACTATTCACCAGCAGATTTTTCTATTTTAGTTGATGTTGAGCAAGATACGTGGACTTTTCGACTAGAATGCCTTAATCCCGCTATTGTGTTCCGTCCACTCATCCGAAAATGTGCCAGCGTTACCATTTGTTCGGGAACACTCTCACCGTTATCGTTGACTGCAGAAATATTGGGAATTCCGGAGGCAAAAACCGCAAAATTTGGAACAATTACCGCTCAACAAAATGTTTTTGTTGCTGCAGTCGGTGCAGGGCCGAATAAAATCCCACTAACAACAAAATTTGATCAACGCAACGATAAAGTTTTCGGTGAATATAGAGCTGCACTTTTAGATTTGTTGCCACGAATATCAGGTGGTTCCTTAATCTTTTTTCCCAGTTATGACATTATGGCAAAAATTGATCTCCCTAATTCTATTGGAGACTTGAAAATCTTTTTTGAAGAAAGTAACGCGAGAGAAAGCCGACGAATTTTTGACGACTATGTGTCTGAGGTTAAAGCACATAAAAAAGCCGCTTTAGTTGGTGTCTTTGGCGGTAAATTTAGTGAAGGTGCTAATTTCCCCCATGAGCTCTCGCGTGCGGTAATTATTTGTGGTGTTCCCTATCCACCAGCTAAAGATCGTTTGGTTCAATTAAGAAAAGAATACTACGAAAAAAAACGTCCCGGCTTAGGAAGAGAATGGTACGTTGCCCAAGCATTTCGAAAAGTCTCTCAAGCCTTAGGCCGTGGCTGGCGAGGACGGTCAGATTATGCCGCGGGTATACTTTTAGACCAACGCTATCATTGGAGATCTTCGATTAATTATTTTCCGAAGTGGATGCAAGAACGATGGTATAAAATATATTCATGGCCAATGCTCCTTCAACGGCTCACGAAATTTTTTTCTAATTTTGAGAAAAAAGAAGATAAAAGTAATTCCGTTTAAATGGCTTTAGCAAAAATTGACGTGAGACTAAAAAAGTTTTATATTGTGTTTATTGAGGATGGCTTCTATAGCGGGCATTTTTTTGCCGCTCAAAAAGCGTAACATTGCGCCACCAGCAATACTCACGTAGCTAATAGGAACTTGCAGTTCTTTCCACGCAGCTTCAGTGTGACCGCCACCAATTAAAGTAAAGCCACTTTTAGTGACGGTACTTACGGCTCGAAGAATTTCCATGGTTCCTTTCTTAAAAAGTGGCTCTTCAAATTTCCCCATTGGCCCATTCATGACCACTACATAAGATTTTTTAATTATATCAGAGAACTTCTCGATGGATTGACTTCCAATATCTAAAATGGAGGTTTCGATGGGAAGCTTCTCAACTTCGATTTCTTTTCTTGTCCCTTCTTCTTTGTAGGCTACATCAATCGGAAGGACGATTTTGTCTGAATATTTTTCTAACAAGGCTTCTGCTTTAGTTGTAAATTCAAATAACCCTTTATTTTTCATGAAGTCTTCCGTTTCTTTACCTAATTCGTAACCTTTTACTTTTAGAAAGATATGAGAAACCCCACCACCTAAAAGAACATAATCCGCATAATTGTTTGAAAGCACATTCTCCATTAAATCGAAGGATTCTTTTGGTTTAATTCCACCTAATATATAACAATTATGACCTTCAGTATTTTTCATCGCTTTCAGCATATTTTCAATTTCTCTCAGCATAACCGGACCAAAATAGGAAGGTAGCACTGGTACAAAACCAACAAGTGATGCTTGACCGCGATGTGCCGCTGAAAACGCATCATTTACGAACATATCAGCTAACGGCGCTAAATTTTTCACTAAGTTTGATTGGGCATGTTCTTCCGGTGTTTTTTTTTCCATTTCTTCGCTGTTAGAACGAACATTTTTGAGAACTAGTATGTCACCCTTTTTCATCTGCTTAATTGCGGCTTTTGCAGTCTCACCATATAAGTCATTAATATGTGTAATAGAATAGTCTTCACCCAAAATCTTCTTTAACTCTTCTGTATGAGCCTCTAGTGTTTCTGTAAAATCTTCAGAATTTGGTCGCCCTTGATGTGCTAAGACTACAGTTTTTGCTCCTTTATCTGAAAGAAATTTGATCGTTTCGGCATGCACTTTTATACGTGTATTACTCTTTATTTTTTTATTTTCATCTAACGGGCTATTAAAATCAACACGCAAAAGAACTGTCTTTCCTTTAACTTCGATATCCGTGATTGAAGGTAATTTTACCATATAAGCCCACCTTTTCTTTGATGCTTCTAATTTTTTATATTGTTTCATTGCTGGTATGTCCAGCTGATATTCTGCATTTAAAACAACAACCAGAACATTTTTAAAGATTATAGGTGTGCAATGTACATGGGCATGCATCTCTCACTATTTTTCCCTTTTGAATTCCCCGTTTCTCATTGATTGATAACCTTTTTTGCTTGCCCACCAACTATCAGCATAAAATGGGAGAAGGGTGATCAAAATGAAGGTAATTGGGATTCGGCGGGAAGACAAAAATAGATTTGAACGAAGAACTCCTCTTATTCCTCGTCATGTTAAGGAACTTCGAGAAAAATATGACATTCGAGTGTTGATCCAGCCTTCATCCATAAGAGTGTTTTCTGATGAGGAATATCGAGAGGCTGGGGCAATTATCACAGAAGATTTAACTCCGGCTGACATTATTTTTGCTGTCAAAGAAATCCCAGAAGAGTTAATTCTGCCAAGAAAAGTATACATCTATTTTTCGCACACCACTAAATGTCAACCGTATAATATGGCCAAACTCAAGAAAATTATTGAAAACAAGTGCACGTTAATTGATTACGAAAAAATTACGGATGAAAATCACAAACGTTTAATCTTCTTCGGAAAACACGCAGGATTAGCCGGTATGATTGAAACGTTATGGGCATTGGGAAAACGCTTAGCGTGGAAAGGAATTATTACACCATTTACAAAAGTAAAACACGCCTATGAATATGAAGATTTGGCACATGCAAAATCAGAACTGGCAAAAATTGCACATGAAATCAAAGAACGCGGCTTGCCACCAGAAATCAAACCCCTAATTATTGGAATCACGGGATATGGTAATGTTTCTCATGGGGCATTGGAAATTTTAGATATTTTTCCAACAAAAGAAATTCCCGCAGAAAAATTAGCCGAACTCGTTGAAAACGATGAATTGAAAGATGACGTAATCTATAAAGTCATCCTACGACATGAGCACCAAGTTCGACACAAGAATCGCAAAAAACCCTTTGATAAATACCATTACTATGCAAATCCGCACGAATATGATCCCATTCTCTCACAATATCTCCCATATTTGACTGTTCTTGTAAATGGTATCTATTGGGAGCCCAAATTTCCACGTTTGGTCACCATCGAGGAAATTAGACGACTTCATCGACAACCTAATTTCAGATTGGAAGTTATCGGCGATATTACATGTGATATCAATGGCTCCATTGAATTGACAGTAAAACCCACCACGCCAGATAATCCCGTGTATGTCTTTAATCCGGATACAGAAACAGTTACTGATGGGTATGCGGGTGATGGCATTGTAAT
>WAPZ01000627.1 GCA_015520535.1 Candidatus Heimdallarchaeota archaeon | reverse complement strand
CCCTTTGTGATTGAAAAACTTTATTTTGTGTATTAAAATTTAATTTTTTCGCATAATCAGCAATAATGTGTTGTATGTTCCGATTATCAATTTTAATGGGGACGTCTATCATAAATTCGGAAAAAAATCGATAACCACGAGTTCCTAACTGTGTGACTAATGATTTAATATAAAAGTCCATTAATTGCGAGTTTAAAATACCAAGTAGAAAAAATAAATCAACTTTTTTTGGATCTTTAGGAATTAAACAATATACAGTGTTCGTAAAGGCTAAAAAATCAGTGACTACCGCAAAAGATACATGAGAGGAGATATCCGGGTAGACTATTTTTGGTGTCTGAAACAGCGTGAGTGGTTTAGGGCTTTGTAAATGCCACCATTTAATCTCATCATCATTAATTAACTCTTTTTTGTTTGCTTGTAGAAACATTTTATAGTTATTTGAATACTGTGTAGAAATGATGGCTTGATACTTAGAATAAATCCGTTTCTTGACATGTGACATGGTTAACAATTTGTCTGCATTTTTTAAGAAGTAGGATTTTAGAGAAGTTGATATATCTAAGTTAGGTAATGTTTCTGACGTCGAATAAATTAAATACTTTGTCGTTGGTCTGACAAACCATGGTTTAATCATTTTTCCTTCGATTACTGGGATAAAAATTTGTGATGTAGATCCTTCCATTGTGAGTTTTTTTTTCATTTCTTCGTCAATTATAAAGACGTCATTTTTTCCAGTGACAATGCCACGATAAATATTCACGAAATATCCTAAAGAAAAGGATCTGTTTTCTATTTTTTGAACAATTTCACGAATTTTTCGGGGTTGCAAGTGCCACCTCTCATTTAAGGTGGAAATGGGTATATGTGTTCCGTGTGTACTAATTTGTTCTGGTAAATGCTTTGAAAAAAACTGTGTTTTCCTAAGCGAATTGATTTTGAGATATATCGCTTTGAAATTACGTTTTTCGTCTTTTTGTAGGAATTTTTCATAAATAAAAATGCATGTATCAGTCGACACCCCTTTAAAAACTTGCATTCCTCCCAAATCAATAATAAAATGTGGGAAGCCGTGTGCGGAGAGGAATTTCCGTATTTTTTTCCCATAACCAGCTCTAAGCCACTTATTTGAAACAATAACGCCGAAAATTCCATGTTCTTTAATTAAATGAACCATTCTTTCTAAAAAATATATATACAGATCTGCCGTACCCGTATAACAAGAATATGTACCCTTGAGATATTTTTTCAAGGATACTATGCGTTCTTGTCGGACATACGGTGGGTTGGTTAGAATGACATCAAAACCACAGTCACTATTCATACTAAATATCTCCGGGAATTCATAATCCCAATCAAATTTTTTTCCAAATTTTCGTGCGTCATTGAACTCCACATTAACGTATCTTTTCTGTTTCAACTCCTTTGCGCTCTCTGGATAGATTTCTCCGACAAGAGCATTACCAACCTTTAACTTGGGTTTAAAAAGAAATGATGGACGATCATTCTCAGAAAAACAAAAGTTGTGATAAAGCTTAAGAAAAAACTTGATTTTTGCTGTGACAACAGCAAATTCGTCAATATCAATGCCGTAAAGATTTCTATTCACCACATATAACTTTATTAAGAACTCTAAATATGATCTGTCGTGCAAGTTTTTGATGGAATCATGTTTTTCAATAAAACCTCCTAACTGAGCTAGGTATGAATCCTCATTTTCTATACTAAGAATCGACATAGGTTGCGTCGATAGTAATAACATCCATAACTCTGTCAACACCTCCAACGCTGCAGAAAGAAAACTTCCATTTCCAAGTGCCGGATCTAAAACTTTAATATTTGCCAAAAGTTTGGCGAATGTGGCATAAAAATCAGGTGAACCTTCTGCAAGAAGTTGCTTTAATCTTTTATAACGCTGAGAAGACATCTCTTGTGGTGATAATCTCCGAAGAAAATAAGTAGCTAGCGTTTCGCGAGCAATATAAAAAGCAACCTCCATTGGTGTATAAACAACACCATACTGTTTTTTTTCTTTTTCGGGAAAAATATGTTCAGTCAATTGAATGATGAGATTGTCATTTAAGTTTTGTTGGTCTAATGCAAATAAAAAAACATTCAATAATGGTAAAAAATCGTTTTTTTCAGAAACATCACGATAAGAAACATCGTCCCTATAGATTAAATCAAGTGGAATCTCTTGAAGGTTCAAAGTGCTCTCATTTGGTATTAGAATGTCAACATGTGGATCAATTTCTAAGTACCGTTTTTTTGTAATAAGATTCTCAAAAAATGAAGAGAAAACTGCATTATGTTCATTACAAGAACTCATAATTTCAATATAGCGTAAATACCAAGTTAAAATTAACTGAAAGCCGAAAATTTTAACTGCATTATTTAATGAGTTTTGGTCATTATTTTGTGATATAAATGCGTGCTCAAGTTTT
>WAPZ01000626.1 GCA_015520535.1 Candidatus Heimdallarchaeota archaeon | reverse complement strand
ACTATAGTCATCTAACGTAAGTATAATACTTTCAGCAGTGCTCTTGACCTCATTTATATACTGCTCTAGGGTTGTTAGATGTTTTTCTCTTTCTGTCAAAAAGGTTTTAAAGCTGGAGTTCACGGCACTATCTAAATTTTCAACACTTTTATCGCCCATCAATGCAAATGTTGAGATTAAGTATGCTTGTATCTCTTCAAACATATCTTGTGATAGTTTATTTAATTGTTCAGTTGCTGATTCAAGAAACGATAGGAGTTCGTGCTTTTGAGACTGTAATGATTGACGTTGAGCGCTCATCAAATCTGAAGTTTTCGACATAATGCGTTCTTTTAGATGCGAAAACTGTGTTACGATTTCATCACGAAAGATTTGATCTAAGTTATCCATTAATTGATTTTTTATGATTTCTAAGCCCTTAATTATCTCGAAAAAGGATGTAATGTAATATTGTGGTGACGTGATAAACGTTTCTTTTATCTCATTCAGTTTTGTTGTAGTATTTTGAATGGCAACGGTAGTCTCTTGCATTTTTGACGTCAACGTGGTGTGTTCGTGATGAAGAAGTGCTTTAGTCTCTTGAATTAGGGAAAGAATTTCTTTTTTTCCGCGAAATAATTTTTTTGTTTCGATTTCTGCTTCTAATGTGTTTAATTTTGCGTTTAATTGTTCTACCATCGAATCCAAGTTCTTCTTAGTGGCATTATGTTTCGTTTGAAGTTGTTCTACGCTTTGTGCTACGTCATCAAATTTTGCTTCATTCGATTCGACTCGACGACTCATAGCCTCAAGTTCTTGTTTAAAGACATCTAACTTGGATGTCTTTTCTTGTAACTCTTGTTTTGTTGTATTTTTAACCGCATCATATTTGTCACTGTATTCGTTGCGTAAAGAATCTAGTGTTCTGGTTATTTCATCTGAAAGCGCATTTAATGTAGTGATTAAGGGATTTTCTATCTTAGTATAAAAAGTATTTTCATACTCGGCAGTTGGCGCGGAAATTTTAGCCTCAATGGACTTTTTAAAACGACTTAAGGAATTTACTGCTTCTTTTTCTTGGTTGGAAAGGAGTTCCTTCATTTTTTGTCGAATAAGTTCAGCAGTATTTTTATAGTGTTGTTCAACAAAAGATTCTAACTCTTTTTCCGTAGAAATAATAACGTTAGCTTGTGAACTTACCCGTTGAATCTGTTCTTTTAGCACATCTTTTGACGTGTTAATTGCCTCTAAAACGGACAATAGATCCGTTACTTGTTCTTGCAATGATTGTTCCACTTGTTGTCCTTTTGTTTTAACAAACTCGTTGATATCATGAACTTTTTCATCAAACATTTCAAAAAATTGCTGTGTAAGTGCTGATAAGGTTAATGTATCTTGTGTTACTATTAATGCCTTAAGAAAAGGAATTAAAGGTAAATAACGACCTGTCGGTCCCGAAATTCGCTCAACAAAACCTTGTTCGATTAATTCACGTAGTGTCTCTTGAGAATCTAAAGGATTTACACCGGATAATAGATAAATTTGACCTAAAGTTCCCCACCCGAGCTTTAGGAGTGTAAAATACACTTTAGCTTGGGCATCGGTCAATCCTAACAGATTCATAAGTTCTTGATAGTCAGCTGGTATTTTTATCTCAGTGCTCATACATTTTCTCACCTATCTGAGCGTTTGAACAATTTATTTTTCAATTTTTCCTTTAAACTGGTATTATTCTGTGCGTGTTCATATAACTGGTCGATTTTTTCATTCCTTCCTCGATAGGGCTCTAATAATGAAACAACCTCTTTATATTTCTTTTTATTTGCTAAAATAGTTGCCAAATGGATCACAATCTCAAGATCGCGTTTATCTAATTCGTGTGCGAGCTTATAATGCTTTATTGCGTTTGAATAATCGCCCTTTTTCTCATAAAGTCGCCCCAAAAACATTAAAATTTTGGGATCCTTTCCCACGATTTCATTGGCACGCACTAAAGCCCTTTCAGCTACCGCAAAATTATTACCTTCTAAAGCTAACTCAGCTAGATTTTGCCAATTTTTTGCTATTTCGGGGCGTAACTCGCATGTTTTTTGTAAATAATTGATAGCATCATCATAATTCCCGAGAAGTTTGGCAATAATAGCGAGATTATAATATGCCACTTCTTGCAGAAAAACTTCGTTTGCACATTCAATAACGATGTTAAAAAAACTTTCTGCCAGATCAAATTCCCGTTGAAACGTAAAAAACACACCCAGTTTTAAAAGCAATCGTTGGTCAACATTTTCGCATTTATCGTCTATTTCTTCCAATGAATTCTGAAATTGAAATACCCAATTCTCAAAAAACACATGTTCATCCTCATTTTCAAATTTAAAGGGGTTTTCGT
>WAPZ01000625.1 GCA_015520535.1 Candidatus Heimdallarchaeota archaeon | reverse complement strand
CAATCAACACCTAAAAACTTTGCCTGAGTAGCACTTTTCAGTTTTCAGCATACCTATGAGGGATTGAAACACCAATATTCTTTCGCTTCTTCGACGGCTTTTCTGAAAGTTTTAATCGAACCAGAGTGGAATTGAAATGGACAATTGCCTATGTGGCGCGAATGGCGATGGTGAGTTTTAATCTTACGCAATATTTTTCTCCTTGGCATCGACCATAAAACCAGCCACCTGCTGCATCAATGGAAACAGGTCGTTTAACTCCCGGACTTTTTCCTCCCCTTGATGCAGCACCTGTTGCAGGTTACTGGAAAGGTCAATTTAAATCATGGCTGTTGAAACTTTTTGGTGCCTCGATTATTTTTTAAATAGAGCGTCGGGAGATGTTCTATCCCGACTCTTCGGGATGGAAGCTAAGGCCACCTAATCTGGGGCCGCTAACCTCGGCGCTTATATATTAATATACCAACCCGTTGTTTATCCAGATATTTGAGGTCTCGGGTCGGAAAACTGGTGGTTCCTCTCCAGTTTCCTTTAACCAGGTCAAAAACCGCAAAACCGCCACGTTTTTTGCGATCTTTATAAATGCCAATGTAACGTTTGACGATGCGATATTTTCCATTGGGTGTTTTTACCCAGTAAACCCATATTTCAACCGGATCTTTGATCGTATCAGCTAATAGCAATACGTATTTTTCCAGTCCTCGGCTAATTTTGTACTTCCCGGTTCGGCGGTCAATAAATAAGCTATCGGAAATAATGAGGGGAGTATTGATTATATCACGATATATATTCGTTGGTCTGTTTTAAATTCTTTGAGAAATAGTTCTACAATCTTTTCAGTCTGTCTCAGCGTGGCTAAATAGGAGGCATTTTCACAATGCTTGTGAAGGATTGAAATTGTATATTGATTTTTGCTGCAGACGGGGAAACTCGGGGGAGCTTAAATTAAGTTAACAATAACCATGAACACCTGAGCGAAAAAAAAGCGCAGCAAATTAGTTCAACGGGCACTGGATGTAATATGAGAACGAATGCCCCACTATAACAATCTTAAAGTAAAAAATAACCCCAATGGCAAATCCTTCAGGATATGAACAAGGCAGTTTCGAACTTAATTTGTAATGCTGAACGGGAAATCTATTTGCAATGATAATTAACATGGGATTCCATGGATAATTTTTTTAAGATTATTGACATTATTCATAAAATTATGCGAACAATCCGCTCAGTTCCACGAAAGCGTTAATGCATTTGAAAAAAGGACGAACCATAATGAAACAGCGTAAAAAACAACCCAGCGATAAGGAAATTCTGGATTTTGCTGTGTGGACAAGGTTAAATCAGTACTCGTTTTTACTGGAAGAAGGTATTGACCTGACAGAAAAGGCACTAATAATTAAGTACCGTTCCTTAATTGAAGACAGTAAGGACAAATTGCCAAAGGAAATCCGAACAAAAATAAATGCTGTGGATGAATGGTTATTGGATCACGCCGAACATCCCATGATGGTAAAGTTGCTAACTCAATTAACGTCCAACCCGAAAGCGATATACTGGTGGGAAGATATCGAAAAATTAAAAAATGAAAAATTGAAACGGAAAACTCAGCCAAAGTAGCTTTCAGGAAGATTTTAATCTTCATCCCAAAACTGTTGTAATTGATTTCTGAAAGGCGAAACCGACCTGCCAATAGAAAGATGCCCTCTTCCCCAAGCGGTTTTTTTACCGTATTCTAAAACTGTAGGATTTACACGATGATCGCGTTTTTTCATATTCTATAATAGCGGTAGAATGTTTGAAGAGAACCCATACCCAAGGCAAATTGTTTTATACATTTATGAAAAGATGGGGTTCATTAACCGGCTGGATAAGAACGCTGATAATCGCACCATCGTGTGGAAAACGGAGACACATAGTTCCCCGACGGTAGAATGTACTATTCCCATTTTAAAAATGGATGAAGTAAAACGCATTGCATACGGCATTGCGTTCGCCCCGGATAATGTGGAGGACCAAGGTGATATTATAACGGACAAAGAAATTGAAAAATGGCGTACCGATTTATCAAAGCCTGAGGCACCATCGACAAGGTGGATAAACAGCACGATTATGACTCCATCGAAGAATGCGTTACTGAAAGATTGATTTTCAGTATAACTATGATGGTTTGAAACCAAATATTGATTCTACCAAAGCCAGAAAATTTTGGAAGCGCTTTCACCAGAATATCAATAACATATCAATAACCCCGAACAACGGAATAGAAAAGAACAATGCAAATTGGTTCAGCGGGCAATGGAGACAAAATGGAAACGAATGAAAGCTTATTTAAACAAACATAAATCAGAAAATATACTAATTGAAAACTATTGCGGAAATGAATGATAAGATGACGGATTTTATCCGCAAAGGTGGGTGTGATATTTATTTTCAATTATATAACAGAAAATTTCCCAAGATTGTGTTTTATGCGCATCGGGTTACGCTGGTGATTGATATTGAGGACAATTTTTTCAGTAAAAAATATCTGTAAACAATTGACGCGGAGGAGTAGTAAATATATTTTTCAGAAGAAAAGTAAATCGATCAGCAAATGGGTAAGTATGGAAAAAATTTTGGACAAAGACACATTTGAACTAGCCTTCGATGCATGGGTAAACCATGTTACTGACCTTCTGGATGAAGCGGATCCCTATTGGCAGGACCGCTTATTGATTGCCCGTACCGAAATTGAAGATTATTTGCAGCAATATCCAGATGAGGTCACCCCGGAACAACGGGAGGCCATACTGAAAGCAGACGAATGGTTATTAGAAAACGCGGATAATCCGGCTATAAAAAAAGCCATTCAAGGTATTCCGGAGCCCCCTTCCCAAAAATACTGGTGGCAGGATGTAAACACCCTTAAAGAAGAAAAACAGCGGCGTAAAGAAAAAAACAGCAAAAATTTATAATGCCTTACCCCAAAATCTTCCCATCTTCCAAAATAAAAGTGAATTACTGTTGTAAAGGTGTTGTAAAACAATTTCTGGAGTGCAAAACTAAAGATACCACCTTCCTTAAACGAGCGTTTACAGCCCGTTTTTTTTATTCCCCAAATTATTACAT
>WAPZ01000624.1 GCA_015520535.1 Candidatus Heimdallarchaeota archaeon | reverse complement strand
GTTCACGGGTTATTTTTATTCGTTGTGCTTCACCGCCGGAAAGAGTTGGACTTGGTTGTCCTAATTTCAGATAACCTAGACCGGTTTCTTTGAGGAATGTTAATTTTCGTGTTATAGAGGGATGATCTTCAAAGAACTCTAACGCCGCGTCAACTGTCATATTAAGGACGTCAGCAATGTTTTTCCCTTTATATTTTACTTCAAGTGTTTCTTTATTATATCGTTTTCCTTTACAGACCTCACAAGGCACATAGACATCGGGAAGGAAATGCATTTCGATTTTAATTTCTCCATCGCCGCGGCATTTTTCACAGCGACCCCCTTTGACATTAAAAGAAAATCGGCCGGGTTTATAACCGCGGATTTTTGCCAATTTTGTTTGTGCAAATAGGTTTCGGATTTCATCAAACACTTTAGTATAAGTGGCGGGATTGGATCGCGGTGTCCTTCCAATTGGGCTTTGATCGATAAGAACTACTTTGTCAATATGTTCAAGTCCCTCGATATAATCATGTTTCCCCGGGACAATTTTTGAATTATAAAGATGTTTCATTAGAGCTTTGTAGATAATTTCATGCATTAAAGTGCTTTTTCCACTTCCAGAAACTCCAGTAATACAAACAAAAAGTCCCAGTGGTATCTTCACGGTGATATTTTTTAAATTGTGCTCACGAGCTCCATGAATAACTAAAAATCTATTTTTTGGTTTTCTCCGCCGTTTGGGGATAGGAATTTTTTTTCTTCCACTTAAATATTGCCCCGTAATGCTTGTTGGATGATTAGCAATCTCTTGTGGCGTGCCGGTAGCAACAACATATCCGCCATGATCACCGGCACCCGGTCCTAAATCTACAACAAAATCTGCAGCACGAATGGTGTCCTCGTCGTGCTCAACAATAATAACAGTATTTCCGATTTCTTGAAGGTGGCGTAATGATTGAATTAGACGAAAACGATCGCGTGCATGTAACCCAATGCTCGGTTCATCAAGGATGTACATGATTCCAACAAGAGCAGAACCGATTTGAGTGGCGAGACGAATTCGTTGAGATTCACCACCGGAAAGGGTACCCGAACGTCGGTCTAGGGTAAGATAATCCAATCCAACTGAAATGAGAAAACTTAGTCGAGATTTAATCTCTTTGATAATTTCATGTGCAATTTTTAGTTCGGTTTCGTTTAATTTACTTGGAAGGTTATCAAAAAATGCATAGGCTTCTTTAATTGATAGTTCTGTTATTTCATGAATATTCTTTCCATTGACTTTCACGCTGAGGTATTTTTTTTGTAACCGTTGCCCCTTACATTCTTCACATGGTTGTTCACGCATAAACGTTTCATAATAAGCACGTTGATCGGCAGATGAGGTTTCTCGATGGCGACGGGCAATCATGTTCACTAAACCTTCTGGCGTCCACACCCATCCCCATTCGGTTCCAGACTCCTCGTTTTTATAGTTAAATTTAATTTTTTTGTCAGTCGTTCCATAAAGAATTATATTCAAAATTCGTGGCGGCAAATCTTTAATCGGGGTATTCAAATCAAAACCAAAATATTCACTCAATGTTTTCCAATATGTATAGCGCCAGGTACCAGGTTTAGGGATTTTTCCCATCAATGCGCCTTCAGCTATGCTCAGATTTTTATCTGGAATTATGAGATCGGGATCAACTTGAAGTGTAAATCCAAGACCGTCACATTTTTTACAAGCACCAAATGGAGAGTTAAAGGAAAAATTCCGTGGTTGTAGTTTTCCAACAGAAATTCCACAACGCGGGCATGCAAGGTTTTCACTCATTAAAACGTCTTTATTTTCATCGGGAAAGTGGACAATAATGGTTCCTTCACCAATGCTAAGAGCTTGTTCAATACTTTCGGCAATACGACTTTCTCTCTCTTTATTAACTCGAAGTCGATCGACCACCACTTCTATGGTATGTTTTTTGTTTTTATCTAACTCTATATCCTCGTCTAACGTTCGAAATGTGCCATCAACACGTACGCGAACAAATCCCTCTTTTCGGAGGCGTTCAAAAATTTTTTTATGCTCACCCTTTTTTCCAGTGACAATCGGTGCTAGCAGAATTATTTTAGTGTTAGGAGGATACGAAAGCACTTGTTCCGTTATTTCTTGGCTAGTCTGTGACTTGATTTCATCTCCACACACATAGCAATAGGCATGACCAATGTGTGCAAATAATAAACGTAGATAGTCATAAATTTCGGTGATAGTTGCTACAGTCGAACGTGGATTTTTTGAAACCGTTTTTTGTTCTATAGAGATGGCAGGTGATAACCCCTCTATATGATCCACTTCCGGCTTGTTCATTAACCCCAAAAATTGCCGCGCATAAGCCGAAAGTGATTCCACGTATCGCCGTTGCCCTTCTGCGTAAAGGGTGTCAAACGCCAATGACGATTTACCACTCCCCGAAACTCCCGTAATTACCACCATTTTATTTCTTGGAATCTTTAAATCAATATTTTTCAAGTTATGTTGCTTTGCGCCTTTTATTATAATATATTTCTGCGTTTTATCCACACTCTTGCGCTCCATTTGAATAACTTCTGTGGTTGCCATATTACATCCGTCAAACACTCTATCTTTACTACGATCTACAACGATTTTTCTGGAATTTAAGCGCGGTTAACAACCAATGATTACGTTGTTTCTCGGCAACTGAACATCAGAATTCATATTTTAAATAATCATTATTCTGTAAACATAGTTCTGTAGCCATAGTTTTGGAATAAAGACCGATATTCGCATAAAAAATTACACCAAAGAGCGTTATGGAAAACATATTTTTATTC
>WAPZ01000623.1 GCA_015520535.1 Candidatus Heimdallarchaeota archaeon | reverse complement strand
TAATGAATCTTTATACAAAAAAATGAAATAAATAGCGTGATAGAAAGTGACGAGAACAAAGGAAAAGGAAGAAAGGCACATTTTGAAACACTCCGATTTTGTTTCATTGTTTTTGGTTCATTTTTCTATTTCAATCTACATAGTCGCAATGGGATCGGTTGTCCCACTGGAATTAAGTTTCTCCGGTCTGACAGCCTCTGAAATTGCCATAGTTTTTGGTATAACTACATTAATGGAATTGGGGAGGATCGTTTTTGCTCAACTAATTGACTTGAAAGGAATTAAATATAGCATTCACACGTTTATTGGCGGTTTTCTTTTATTATTTCTGGGCGTGGGCGTTCTCAGCCTTCACAACTTTTCACAAATCACTCTTATTTTTTTGGCTTTATTAGGAGCGACGTTAGGTTCAGCACTAGTCACCATGGTTCTTGATGGCACTTTAGCTAAAGCCTCTGTCAATGAGGATAAATCGATCGCCTTGCTCCTTCAAAGTGGCCGTCTTCTTGGTTTTGCCGTTGGTGGAATATTCATTGCACTCACTTACGGTCAATGGGGGCCACAATTTATTTTTAAAAGCGTATTTATTGTTATTTTAGTTGCGGCTATCATTGGTAGTATTTCTATCTATAGAAATGCACTTATCCTTGACAAAAAGGAAAAATCCGAAACTAAAATCATATATGAACTACATGCCATGCAAAAAACTCATAGCCACCAAAATAATCCTTTAATTGCTACACTGAAAAATAAAGAATTGCTGATTTTCTTTTTGTTTTTTTCACTCTATGGGATTGGCCTTTTTGCTCAAGACAGCATTTTAGAGGTCTATGGTAAAGAGGTTTTTGGGTATGGTCGTTCAGAAATCGGAAAAATAACGGGTATTTGGGGCACAACCACCTTATTCGGGGTGCTCTGTGGTGGTTTTCTAATGCGAAAATACTCCGACAAATTCTTAGTCACAATAAATTCTTTAGTGGCATCAATAGGAATTGGTATTGTCGGATTAACGTCAATTTTACCAGTTTTTCAAAATTTCATCATTTTATCCTTAGGTGTTTCGCTTTTGGGAATTGGAAGCGGCGCAGCATCGACGCCAGCAATTTCACGGCTGGTATATTACACCAGAAAAAATCCCGAGTCACTGACAATTATGGGTATTTTTGGGGTTCTCGCAACGTTACTTCGCGCCGGTGGTGCCTTTTTAGCTGCTATCATTATTGAGCTCCTCAGTTTTGGAACATTATTCCTTCTGGAATCCTTATTTTTCTTGCTAGCCATAGTTCCGTATTTAAAAACACAAAACATATCGACTATGCACCTCAAATCAAATCTTCAAACCATTGCCGATGTCTAACGTATAATCCAATAATCTCAACCAAATTTTCATTTTCTTTCTTATTTTTAATTGCTTTTACTGGAAAAACGCACTCAATTGTTTTTGTTGTTCAATTTTTCTGAAATTGGAAACCCGAACGCCAACTAATCTAATCTTCTTGTTCCCATTATGGGCATGAAGTCGCTTCATTAATCGAATCATGGTTTTCTCAGTTAGAAGTCGATCATTGTGATAGCTTGGGAACGAATATGACAGCGATTTTGTTACAAAGTCGTTTGATCGTAGCGTGACAGTCAGTGTTCTGAAAAGAAAGGACTTTTCGTCTATTTTTGCTGTCACTTGATCTAATAGTCGCTGTGCAATAGCGATTATTTCTTTAATATCCTCTGTATGCTCTTTTAATGTTGTTTGTTTTCCAATAGACTTTCTTTGTCGAATCTTTTCTTCCCACGCTAAAGGATCATGAACCTCTCCCCGAGCAACCTGATAGTAGAAATAAAGATGGCGATTCGGCAGTTGGCTTGGTTTTAATGCCAATAAATCTTTAATTAGCACAATCCCCATTTTTTGGAGTTTTGGCGCCGTTTTTCTTCCAATTCCCGGAAACGCAGTTATTGGGAGCTCTTTCAGCATATCCGTGATTTTATCCGGTGGTATTATAGTAAGACCCGCAGGTTTTTCCATTGAACTAGCCATTTTTGCTACTATGCTAGAAGAGGCAACTCCCATGCTACAAGTGATTTTTTCTTGTTCGTATATTTCAGTTTGGATCTTTCGGCAAAATGACTTGATTTCTTCGACATTGTTCCATGAAAGGAAGTCACTACAGTTTAATGTGGCTTCATCAATACTTTTTTGCTTAAATTGGCTTTTACGAATGTATTTTGCAATTATTGCAAAGATGCGGTTGGAAACATTAGTATATAAAGAACGGGATGCACTTACAAAAAGAATATCAGGGCAACGTCTTAATGCTTCTATTGCCGGCATTCCAGAATGAATTCCATATTTCCGCGCTTCATAACTCGCTGTCAGCACAATGCCTTTGTTATTATTTTTTCGAGGATCCGGACCGACTACCACTGGTTTACCTTGTAAATCGGGTTGCTGAGCAATAATACAGCTGGCAAAAAAAGCATCCATATCAATATGGATAATAACAGGCAACTGATGACCATTAGTGGTTTTCATG
>WAPZ01000622.1 GCA_015520535.1 Candidatus Heimdallarchaeota archaeon | reverse complement strand
AAAATGTGGAGATTAAAGATAAACGTAGAAATAAAAAAATTCAAAATGGCAGTGTCACTAAGGAGAGCCACCTGTGTTGTTATATGGTGCCAGTGGCGGTGGATCGTCTTCACCTAGAACGGCAACGACATGCCCGGTAAGGACAAATATTATAACGTTAAATCCCAAGACTAACAACAAAAATATGGCTAATAGACGTAAATTCGGATTATTAAAGTATATTTCTAGAGTTTTCAGAAATTTCCTTATTTTTTCTTTCATTTATATGCACCTGTAGTAAATCTTTCAATTCCCACCCTTACAATAATGGCAAAAATATGTGGCAGTTTACAAAACGAGCTTTTTTCTTGCGAAGGAACGATAAAGATATGAGTGCCCTTAAAAATAGAAATACTATCTTTAATGAAACCTTATCCTTTGAAGTGACACCATTAGCCCGAGCTCTTCTTGATGTATGGTTTAATTTTTCCATCAACTACGAAAAAATTAAAAAAGAAAAGCAATATAAGGAATTTGCCCTTAAACGTGCTTTGAACACTTTATTGGAAAGTTGTACGCCTGAAGCCTTAGCAACAGATCGTGCGATCCTTCAGAAAAAAGATATTTATCGAGATTATTTTTCTCCTTATGTGATCTCATTTGAAGATTCTTCTTTAACGGCAAATATTCCATATATTTTATTTTATGCTGCAGAACCATTAACAGCTCAAGCTGTTTATCAAAAGCTCGTCAAATTTCATGAACAAAATCATCAACAGAAACAAAAATTACCTTTAACCGCAAAAAAATTTCTTAGCTTCTGCTTTGAAGCCATACAAAGTACACCATTTAAAGTTAATTTTTATGACCGCTTAGTGCTCATATTTGTTTCGCATCTTTCCTATTTCCGAGACGAGATAGAAATAAATAAACCGGTCATGATTATAAAACGTTTAAATCTGAAACGTAGAGATCGTGCATCTGTTGAAAGGAGTACAAATGTTTTAAGAAAAGCATACGTCTGGTCGCCGAATTTTTTTATTAATGTCACACCACTTGGATTTAATACCTATTTTATTGATAACGATTTTAAGACATTGAATATTGACTGGAATTCAGTGTCGATGGAAAATCTTTCAATCATTGAGGTGTATAAAAAAGTACATCGGCACGACAATTTATTTACAAGTGAACTTGACACTTCAGAGTCAAAAGGCTTTGGTATCTATCAAATTCCTATTTATTGGCGCATAAATGATCAGTTATTGCGTTACCATATACCACAATTCAAAAAACTTGTTATTTCATATAATTTGAGTTATATAGAACGCGGATACAATTTTAATGCAAATTTTCCGATAAAACTTCAAGATGAACATATTATTCGTCCGACAAACAGTTTTAACTTTGATTTAAGTCCCGATTGGTTTTTTACAGAGAATATTACCAAAACAGGATTGCAAATTCTGCGTTATTTTTCCGATATGACCAACGCTACGTTTCCTCACTATAAATTAGCGAGAATAATTGGTGTCAGTGTTCCCACATTGAAAAAACAACTCCGATTTTTAGTTAAAAACAAAGTTCTTTATTATTTCCCCAATTTTATGCGCATTGGTATGAATAATCGTTATTTTCTTTTATTGAAATCTAATAATGCCACACGCCTTGAGGCCTTGGTTTCCTCTTTTTATACTGCACCTCGAACTGTGGCTTATATTGGTAATAATATTGCCGTTCTTTATTTGAATTTAGGTAAATCACAGATTTTAGGAATTAAAAATCAGCTTATCTCCTTTAATGTTGCTTTTAAGATAATCCCAGCTCGTGAACCGGGAGTTTCCTATGTTTTTCGTCGCTTCCCATTATACAAATTTTCTCACACGCGCCGAAAAACGGATAATTTACTCATGTTTTATGACCCAAACCATTCAGAGCAAATTCTGGGATTAAATAATTCGATTTAAGTAGAAAAAAGAAAAAACTAATATTTAGCTTGCCATTTCATTAGGTGGGGCGGTATTATCTTTTCTGCTGGTGCAAAACGGTTGGCATTGAAAAAGATTAGCGGAATGGAAAAGAACAAGGATAATCCATGAACAATAACCATAAACCAGCTAGGAATTAAGGAGATAACAATGAATATAAGCAGTACCGTGCTTATTATTCCCATTAATCGTAGTAAAAACCCGATTACCAAGGCCAAACCAATGAGTATTTCTGCTATGCCGACTACAATACGAAAGATTTCAAATATGCTCGGATTTTCTAGCGGAATTTTGAAAAACCAAGTAAATAGAATTCCATGTTCCGCGGGAAGTTCCAGAGTTCTTCGAAAGGATTCTGGAATGAGTAGATGACGAGAACCTAAAAAAAGATATAAGAACGCGGTAATAAATCGTGGAATAAGCATCCAAATAGGAGCATCGACACTTTTAAGGGCGTTAACTTCTGTTTTCGTCATCATTTCTCCCTTATTCACGTTATTAGAGACTCATAACATACCGTGTCTTGCTTTTAGGCGTGTTATGCAAAATTTAGCTGTTTGTGGTGTGATTAATTCTTGTTGAACCGCTTTTTCTATTTGCGGTATGACATTTGGGCCGGCTACCCATCCCAAGGCTTCTGCAGCACGACTTCTAGCAATGAAGGTTTTTCCGTCAAATAATAGGTTTAAAAGTGCAGATTCGACTTCTTCTCCCGTCGCATAAATTTTTGCCAACGACGTAGCGGCTTGTCCCCGAACTTCTGCTTCATCTTCTGATTGAAGGACTTCTAATAATATGGGGATAGCCTCTTTTGCTCGCATATTTCCTAATGCTGCTGCCGCCCACTTTCTCACTAGAAAGTCGGGATCATTTTTCAGAAGTTCAACCATTTTTTCATAGGCGGGCTTCCCTTCCTCATACAATTTGCTAATGCCAGCTACTATCCAGCGGCGAAAATACGGATCTTTTTCTTCATCTAACAGTTTTAAGAGAAAGGGAAGTGCTTTTGGCTCCCGTAAGCTTGCCAGTCGTTGAATTAATCTTCTTCGCTTTTCCCAATCCGTGGTATTTTGAAGTTCTTTTATGACGTCTTCCAGTGTCAAATTGCTATATGGTGGCATTTTAATCACCAATCATGATGTTTCGCCGTGCTTGCTACTACACGTG
>WAPZ01000621.1 GCA_015520535.1 Candidatus Heimdallarchaeota archaeon | reverse complement strand
CATTTCAAGGTTCTTTTGACCTTGTTGGGACGACAGCGAACCTTTAAACCGGATATTATCCTTCATAATCGTCGCAATGGGCTTTTAATTCCCGTCGAAATCGAAACCACATGTTCGTGGCAGACGGTCGCACAAACTCTCGTGTATACCGGTTTAAGCTCTTATACTGCCCTTCAAAAGCTTCCGAAAACACAGTTAACAGCTGAAATGAGTGCTGCCGTCAGCACCTTTGTGGTGTTTCTTCGGTCACCACCAGAAATTGCCCGTACTCTTCATTTTCACCATATCCGTTTGGTGACACTTCTGCAAGCCACGGAAGAATACGGTTATTATCTTGCGTTTCCGGAAACCACACCTATTGGCTTGTTACAGCAGTTAGTTCAGCATGAAGAGCTGCAATTACTCCAATACGTGGCAACCACATCCGATTTAACCCCTCTGAATAAGATTTTTATACTCCAAAATCTGCTGGTACATGGAAGTGAGAAGATGAGTCACAGCATCAAAGAATTAGAACACAAAGGTCTATTAGACCTTAAAAATTTAGAAAAAGAGGCAACAAAAGAGTTACCACCCGAATACATGCGCTATTTCACGCCCGAACAGTTGCGTGGGCTTACGCCCGAACAGTTGCGTGGGCTCACCCCCGAACAACTCCGCGGGCTCACCCCCGAACAACTCCGCGGGCTCACCCCCGAACAACTCCGCGGGCTCACCCCCGAACAACTCACTGCACTGTTCACTGAGCTAGCAGAAAAAGATCCCGAAACCCTGAAAATAATCGTTAAACGCATTCCCAAAAAAATAAAAAACCTATTATTACAAATTCTCACCGAAGAACTACATGAAAACGATTAAGCGTATCACGCTGTCCTCAATAATCTAAAAAAAGCACGGAATCGCCTTGCATGTCTACTAAAATGCCTTTTATCCTTCACTAGCAAATTTTACATAAAATAAATGTCTAAATCTTTTGGTGACATTTGTTTTAAAATGGAAAGGAAAAAGATGACGTGTCGACAAAGACTACTTTTTCTTTAATTTAGACTAAAAAGCAACCAAAACGTTTTTTGACTTTATAAAAAAAGAAAAAGGCATAAAAAGGGAAAATTCGTTAATGTGCATGTTTCGAAAAAGCTTTGACGGCTGCCATGACAAAGCACTCTTCTGTGGTATTACATTCGCTGCATAAAGCCAGAGGTTCGGTTTCATTGAGTGCTTGAACCTTTTCGGGATTGAAGATATCTGCCATTTCAGCGTCAGAGAGATCAGCAAAGAGTAGTTCAAAACGTTCATAAAGTTCTTGCATTCGCTGTTGGATTTGTTTTTTATCGGAATGTTCATATTCAATAAGAATGAGCCAGGATGAGAGGAAGAAGATAGAATGTGCATAATAAGTGCGGTTTTCTTTAATAAAAAAAGTAGTGAATTGTTCGTGTTCTTTTTTCTGGTCAAATTGCGTATTTAAGAAGTAATAAAGGTTAGATTGAAGTGTTTCTTTTTCTTTAGTAGTTATATTTCGGAACGGCTCAAAGGAACACCCAAAACTGCCGGAAAACAATGTCCCGCGTGCTTTGTGGAAAACTATGACCGAACGAATTTTGACGTCAGTGGTTTGGTTTTCACTTTCCTCTGTGATCGGTTTATAAATTCGCATCGCTCGTAATAATTGGCTTAATTTTTTCCATGGCGGAAGTTTGGGAATTTTTCGTAGACGTTCCACAAGAGACAATTTTGGGGGTCCGAGAATCACACGATAGGGACATGCTTTGTCATAAACGCAATTTTGACAGTTTTTCTTAAAATGAAGATTGCTATCCACCAGTTTTTCTTCTTCTAAGATTTTCTGAAAACCCGAAAATAAATTCGTATCAATAAACGCATTATTTAACAGTTTTTTGTACGTTTCATTGAACAATTCGGTGATGACACGGACCCGGTTGTTGTTATGTTCAATTTGATGGGCATTTTTGGTCGGATCAGTTATGAGAATCCCAATAACTGCATCTGTTGTATATGAATGAATACTCAGCGTTCCAAGATTAATAAAACGTAACTCACCACCCAGTTCTGAACTAAAAGCATGAATTGCACTCAAAAAGCCAGAAAATAAGGTTGGATCTTCTTTAATCAGTGGGGCTTCAGTTAAATCATCGCATTTAATTCCATATCCACATGTATAACTCACAGAAAAGAATGGTAATCCCGACCCCCGTGCAATGATATACACATATCTGACTTTGGGAACTTCTATTTCAGTTGCACTCATGAATTTTACCCTCTTAAAATTGGTGCCATGCAAATAAAAGCAACCACCTCTTTTATATGCTTTTATTTGGCAATTTTTTTGCAGAAGAAGAGACTCAAAGCTTTTAAAATGTCAAAAACTAAAAAAGAAAAAGGAGAAGATTTTACCTAGTATTTGACTCTTAAAAAAGAAAATAAGGAAAAAAAGGGAAAACAAACGTAGAAAATAATTATAGTACTTATTCTAGACGTCACGGACGTATCCCGAATGCGACCACGCGTCTGTTCTTCCTGCATACCAAAAATGATACCACGAGCCCGATGTCCCATATTTTACATACATTTCGCCATTATGAATTGTTCCGATTATGCTATAGGCAGTACTTGGACCACTTCGAACATTAAGATTAGTAGCAGTAACTTCAAACACATTTGACCACGTTACTACTTTGGTATATCCCGTAGCTGCACACCATCGTGCCTGGCCATCGTACCAGAATTTGTACCACGTCAAACTGCCGGAAGAAACTACATCAATAACGACATATTTTTGTCCGTTGTGGATTTGTCCGACTTTTGAATAACTGGTGCTCGGGCCGGTTCGGACATTAAGATTAGTGGCGGTAACCTCGAAAACAAAATAATTGTTACCCGGTTGTGATTGCGATTGGGTGTAACTGGAATATACCCATGCATAGGATCGGCCTTTAAAGTAGATTTTAAACCAATTGCCATATGAACCGTGTTTGACATACATTTCATCTTTATGAACTTGTCCAATAATTGAATAGCCGGTACTTGGCCCACTTCTTACGTTAAGCGTGCTCGCAGTTACTTTAATGACATTACTCCATGGAACCACTTTCGTATATCCAGTAGCCGCTACCCAGCGTAATTGTCCATCATACCAGAATTTATACCAAGTGAGACTTCCACTGCTAGCTGTTTCTACCGCTACATATCGTTGGCCACTGGAAACAGTTCCGACTTTGCTGTAACTGGTACCGGGACCTGTCCGGACATTTAATGTGCTGGCAGTCACTTCAAACACTAAATAGTGCGTATATGTGGATGATCCATTGCCAGAGCCACCAATAACAAAGTTTGTAGCTAATGTTGTTAAATCTCCATTAAATTTATTTAGATCTACATTTCCACTAATCCCCGGCACTGATCCGCTATCAGTATATTGCCAAAAAGCCCATGTAGACCATATCCCAGTATTAGGCTGTGAAGCTGTCGTATAATGAGCGATCCAAAGATCATATGATGCCAAATAAGACGCTAGGTGATTTGCATAATAACTATTGACGTAAATAATTGGTTCAACCCCGGTTAATGCTTGAACGCGTTGTAGCCAGCGATTTGCCCAGTCTGATAATGCCGACCATCCGAGACTAGTCCCTGTCTCTAAATCTAACACAGGTCGTAAATACCCATTTTTAATGTAACTGCCGGCTACATCCACAAAATGGTCGGCTTCTGTTTCTGGTGCATTGTTGTCGGGACGAGCAAAGTGATAGGCACCAACATAAAGCCCAGCTGCTTTAGCATTAGCCATATTAGTGACAAAATTTGGGTCTTGATAACTGACACCCTCGCTTGCTTTTACAAATGCAAAACGATAGCCCGCCGAATACACGCTGTTCCAATTAATTGTGCCCTGCCAATGAGAAACATCAACACCGTAGACAACACTTCCCGCACTAGACGGAGCCAAATAAAAGGCATACATCAGAGAAATAATCATCAAAAAACTGATTAACAAACCAATTAGTTTAAAACGTCTTTTATTTTGGATAATGTTCATCTTGTGCATCACTTTTCAAGATTTTTTGAATCTAATCATTTTATTAAGAAAGATAGAGAGAATATTCGTAAAAAGCTAAAAAGCCATCATATTATGTAGTTTATTATTACAAGGTAATAAAAAAGCGAACATGCGAAAATAAGTAATTTAATT
>WAPZ01000620.1 GCA_015520535.1 Candidatus Heimdallarchaeota archaeon | reverse complement strand
TTCTTTAATTTCGTGATATAAATCCTTTAATACGCTTTGTGCATTAACAACTCCACTTTCAATACGATCTATTCGATCTAACAGTTCACGCGTGCGATTTACAGAAATATATTTTTGATAATGTTGTTCCAAAAATTTGTAGACCTCACGTCCTCTCTTGGTACTAAATAAAAGATTTTTTCGCTCAATAATATAGCGTCGAAGGAAAAGCTTGTTTAAAATGGTTGCATACGTTGATGGTCGGCCAATGCGTTCGTCTTTCATCCGTTTAACAACGTCAGCTTCTGTATAAGGATATCCACGTGGAACTTTAGTCAGTTTAAAACTAACATTAAGAGTTCCTTCGGGTAGTTCTGGTTTTACATAAATGAAATGATATAAGTCATAAGCGCGGCCATTGGCGGCGGTAACGAACTGTTCAGTCAATTTCAAATTTAGTGATGAAATTTGAATTTCGAAACGCGTTTCTTTAGTTTTCACAGTAGGACATTGACTAGCCATAAATCGTCTAAAAATGAGATCATACAATTTTACATGGTCAAACTTGTAATTAGCAATTTGTATCACACCTTCATTAATAAGAAGTATGAGTGTATTTCTATCGATTGGACGTGTAGGGCGAATGCATTCATGTGTACCTTTTTCTTCCCACGTTCGTGCGGTAAAATCATCTTTTAAATATTCTTTTGCAATTTGAAGTCCCACTTCGCTGACGTGATGCGAATCTGTACGATGATACGTGATTAATCCCGATTCAAAGAGATCTTGCGCCAAAGTCATGGTTTTTGTAGCGGAAAACTTGAGACGTTGACTAGCCTCACGAAGTAATTCATCGGTGGTGAATGGCGGTGGCGGAAGCCGTAAAACATCTTTTTCCTCCACTTTCTTTATGTGGGCCACATAAGATTGAGATGGTATGATTTTTTCGTTCATGTCAGCCGGTATTTCTATCTTTAGCGGTTCAATAATTGGAATGGTCTTTTTTTGTCGATATAACATTTCTTGCTCAATAATCCATCCTAATACGGGTGTTTGCACGCGACCGGCAGAAAGATTGTTTTGATTAAAATGTGCTTGAACTTTTTGGCTTAATTCAAATCCGAGCCAGCGATCCTCAATTCGTCGAACAATTTGAGCGTCTACTCGACGATGGTCTATAGATCGAAGTTCTTTTAAGGCTTTTCGGATAGCTCTTGGAGTTACTTCGTGAAACTCGGCACGATGAATAGTTGCCAATCCGGTTACTAGATTCATTATGTCCCACGCAATTTTTTCACCTTCAGCATCGGGATCTGTTCCGACAATCACCATTTCACAGTCGTGTGCTAATTTTCGAAGCGCTATGATCCGTTCAAATGTATCATCAATGGTTAGGGAGCCGCATTGAAGACACCGTTCCATTTTTACGGTGGTTTGATATCCACATTGTTGACAGCGCTTGATTGAAGCATAAATAGGGAGAAAACGCGAAGTATTCACCATTTCAACGCCATGAAGACCACGACCAATGGCTAAATCCGTCACATGCCCCAAAGACGCAGTGATCAATAATAGATACTGATCAGAGGCAACTTCATATACAATAAGAGGCCCGACTTTTTTCAAACTTGGCATACCAAAGAAACGAGCGATGTGTTTGGCTTTCGTCGGACTTTCTACTACAAATAAGACGGGTTTAAGGAGATCAATGTTTTTTGCCGCCACTGTTCGAGATTTATCGAGTTCATCACACAATTTTGCTATATCTATTGCTGAATATGGTTTAAACGCAACATCGTAATACGTTGCTTTTCTTACAAAAGCCTCCAACACGTTCGTATCATCTTCAAAAATAAAAGCAGCTCCTTTCGTCAAACCACTAGGTAATAATCGTGAACTACGTCCACTCGCTTGGAGATATGTTTTTACATCGGGAAATATCAGTTGATCTTCTTTTATTACAATAGTACTTATCCTCTGCTGATTTTTCGCTAAAAGCTCCCTCAATACTGTTTTTGCCTTTTCCAGTAGCCGTGGTTTTTTATCTAAAACAGAAAGAAACGGAAGAAATTCTTGAACAACCGTTTCCTCTTTAAAGCCAGCTAACAACATTTTTACATGGTGTGGCGTGACTTCTTGCAAAGTCGCATTAAATTTAAATGTAGGAAGTCCCCAAAAAACAACATAGCGAATACGCGTTGGTTGGTCCACACCACGAACTAAAACTCCTTGATAATGCGCCATACCAATTAAATAATCCAATTCACCGGACATAAATCGTTCATAATCTTGTTTGTGCTTAGCTGAAACCAGACCAATGTTAAAATTACGGCTTAATTCTTTATATAATTCTTCACCAGCAGTTGATGATTCTACATAAATGATTCCTCCCGGTCCCATTTTACAGAGGAGTTCTCGCAGTGTATGGAGTTCTTTCCTACCTACAATCACGTCCACTATATTACGAAGCACATAACTTCGAGCGCCCACGTCAAACCCTAATAACTCTTGAAATATCTTTGTAGCGGAACCTTTCTTTGCAGTTGCTGACGCAATAACCAATGATGTTTGAGTTTTGCCTTCCCATGTACCATTTCGCTGCTTAAAACCCATAAGTTCAAGTATGCGACCCAAATTACGAGAATTTTTTAATAATGCATCAATATCATCCACAAAAATCCAATCAAAGTGATGTTCTTTAAGTAACGGAAAGTTTTTCGTCAAAAATTGCGAAGTTGTTAAAAGTATGTCAAATTTGCCGTTTTTCACTACAGACAAAAATTGCTCTTTTTCTGCTTTCCGCAACTGCCCGTGATAATATGCCACCGTAATAGTGGCATCTCGGTTAAAGGCAACCTCCTTTAAAGCCGCATGTTTTCTCTGAAATTCTTGTAAGTCAGCTACTGCTTGTTCAACTAATAATGTGGTTGGAAAGACAAGATAACTCCGTTTCCCACGCAGCGCATTAAAAACCGCGGCAACTAAGCCGAATTTGGTCTTTCCCGATCCGGTTGGTGCCGTCAACGCAAAGCTTTCACCGCGAAGCACCCGTTTCATCCAAAAACGCTGTAACTGACGCGGGCTTCCCACTAATTTTTCAAAAAAAGTAGTAAATTCTTCTAACTCTTTTATCTTAAAAGATTCATTGAACTTCTTCTGTGTATTTTGGCATATTTGAGCTTTAATTTCCTCTAAAGATAAATCAGCACCACATATGGGACACAATTGTTCATAAAGAACTGATATCAGTTCCCCCATTGTCCATCCCTCCTCGGCTACCCAGTCAGCACATTGAATTTAAAAAAGCTGTGTTCATTTTCAATTCCTTTTCTAGGTAATATTTTGCCACAAAATAGTCGTTAATACCGCAAAAAGAGATAAACATTTAAATATAAAAGCACAAATACATCAATGGCAATTAAGATTTGTTAAAAGAAGGAATAACAAGAGGTAAAAGAAAATGGAGCGCTTTATCTTTTTCCAGCGTTGGTTATTGGTGGTTAGTTTCATTATTTGTACTTTTGGTCTATTAATGTCTTTTTTGAGTGGAACTATCCTTTTTTCGTTCTTCAATGAACAAATTAATAGTGTTTTTTGGAATACCGCAACCGTGAGTCCCGAAATTCAACGTTTTCAATTATGGATTTATGGCGTTCTTGGGGCTGTTATGCTCGGTTGGGGCATTTTTTCAGTATTTATCGCTTATTACCCCTTTAAGCAAAAAGAAAAATGGTCTTGGCTCTGTGTTGCTGCGGGTGTCACAGTATGGTTTATAATTGATACCACTCTGTCGCTCTATTACGGAGTTATTGTTAATGCTTTGTTAAACATTACCATTTTTATAAGCATTATAATCCCATTGCTCTTTACCTGGAAAGATTTTTTTGAATAAACCATGCTACTGTTGCCACTGGTTTTATTTTGGCAAAGATTTTTATATAATTAATGTTGGAGATATCATAGAGAACAAATTACTACCACATTCGGTGCCCTAGAAAATGTCTTCTAATGAAACAATCGTCAGGCGACTCATTCACGAATTAAAAGAAGATCCAGAAGCGCGACGAGAACTCCAAGAGCTTCTTTTACGTGATTATACCATAGAAGGTGAACCATCACTCTTACAAATTATTCATGACATGTTACAAGAACTAAAACAACTACGAATTGATATGAATCGGGGCTTTGAGGAATCTAACAAACGCTTCGAAGCTCTCACTGCCGAAATGAACCGACACTTTGAGGAATCTAACAAACGCTTCGAAGCTCTCACTACTGAAATGAACCGACGCTTTGAGGAATCCAACAAACGCTTCGAAGCTCTCACTACTGAAATGAACCGACGCTTTGAAGGGATAATGAAAGCTTTTCAAGATTTACGGCGTGATGTAGCCACAATGTCCACACGATATGGTTTCCGCTTGGAAGATATTTTTCGAGATGTATTTCGTGAAGCTTTAAAACTGGAAGGGATTGATCCGGAATCTATTCGTCGACTTGTGGTTATAGATCCAACGGGTGAGGTTGTAGACCCAGGTGAAACCACAGACTTAGATATTTATATGCACAACAATGAATGTGTAGCAATTGAAGTGAAAGCACGTGTGGATAGTCATGATATACGTCGTTTTGAAAAAACAATTCAGTTAGCTGAAAAACAAGAAAGAATTAAGGTAACAAAACGAATCATTATTACCCTTCATATCACCCCAGAGGACCGGCTTAAGGCTGAAAGGAAAGGCATTATTGTTATTACCTTAGAGCGTTAAAAAGCACAAAAAGATATACAGTTTTTTATAATTTCCTTTTTTTAGGTTGACATCACTTTTTTGAATACAAGCCGATTCTTTTAATTCGGCCACTAATTAGTGCATATTTGTAAATGATTTCATTGTGTCTTAAACAAAGAAAAGCGTTCAATTGGAGGAGATTTTTAATGAAAACGGCACTAAAGATGTATTTAAGAAAAATAATTGATAAATTTAGCCGGATCCGACAATATTTCCTACGAGGTCATGGCCAATGGTTTGCGCTCTTTTTTAATGTTATCAATTTCACGGTGATTACTTTTTATTTATTGATCCAGAATTTGACAATTTTTCCCAAGATACGTTTTTACATGTATTTTATTCTCTTTATTTTGACGTATTTTCCTATTGCCACCTTTATTGGTTATCTTGACTATAAAAAAGGCACGTTTGCGGAAGAACAGCGTCTTGTTCAACAAGCTTCACCGATTTGGCGAGAATTATTTTTTAAACTAGATCGAATCGAAAAAAATTTGGAAGAACTTAAGAATGAATTAGAACAACAAAAAAAATCTTAATTTAGTGGACTAAAGAATACATGGATGTCCAATTATCCATTAACACGAACGTAGCAAAAAGAAATTTTCCTTTATCCGTCATTAATGCGGCGTGTAAGACAAATGGTACTTCAGATAAGGCCGATTGCAATAACAGAGAATTCTCTTATTAAAACAGCCATAGAATTAGCAATGCAAAGAAAACTGGAAAATATCGTTTTACTTGGAGATTTACATCAGCCATGCCTCCAAATATCAGACATATATGGGGTATTTGACCAAAAAAATCGAATGATATCAAGTTTTAGTGTTTTTAAAGCATTTTCAAACCCATCTATTGCATTACCATTCACATCGTCCAAAAAAATCATTGATGCGATTTTTTCGTTCTTAAAAAAATCAAATTATTCGGTGCTTTGGATCGTTGTTGTTGGAAATGAATGGCTGTCGCACTATGCCAAAAAGTATTTCAAAATTGACTCAATTTCGGATGAACTTATGATGGTGTTGCCTCAAGAAGTTTTCAAGAAGAAAAAACAATCCATAATCCCAATTCCCCTCACACAACGTAATTATATACTTATTAAAGCTAAAAAGGACGATAGTAACGTCATTGAACGATTTTACAACACTGTTGGTGTGCAACTATGGCATCCCATCCAATTAGAAAGTGGATTTTATTATTATATTGCAAATGACCAGGAAGACGTGGTGGCATGTGGTGGCACACATTTTGAAACGAATTTTTCAGCCCAACTTGGGAACATATATGTTCATCCGGATTTTAGACGCCAAGGATTAGGAGAACAACTTGTATTAGCAGTAACAAGAGAGATACTAAGTAGAAAAAAATTGGCTACACTTTTCGTGGCAAAAAATAATCACGCTGCTATATCTTTATATAAAAAACTGGGATTTTTTGTATATGCACCCGTAAAAATCTTAAGTGTGCGTTTGTAATTGCCCTACGAATAAGTGATGTGTTTTAGCAAATAAAAATAAAATGACACGAAACACATGCGTGTTTGTGGTTATAATGACACGTTCAATGAAAAATTCATCGGAACAAAAAAAGGGTCGTAAAAGAAAATACATTCCTGGGTTAGCACAATTACACTTTAAACCACCCTATGATTGGACAAAAGAGGAAGCTGCACGCCTGTATGAGACAGCCTTAGATACCATAAAGCTTTCTCCCTATAGTGTAAATGAAATTGCCTACGAAGACTGTCTTGTCGGAATGCAACAGATGCCACCGGAGTCGGTAGACTTAGTTATTGCTGATCCTCCCTTTGGTATAGACTTTTCACGGATTGGTTCGCAATACAATAGGAAAAAAGCTTATGTTGCTGAAGGATATGCCGAGATTAGTCGTGAGAGCTATCCCGAATTTACCGAACAATGGATAGGGCTTTTAAAAAGAATAATGAAGCCGACAGCTTCAGCTTATATTGTTTCGGGGTGGACAAACCTTGGTGATGTGTTAAATGCCCTTAAAAAAGCGGGACTCACATTGGTGAATCATATTATTTGGAAATATCAATTTGGCGTTTTTACGAAAAGAAAATTTGTCACGTCTCATTATCACATCCTTTTTGTGGTAAAAGACGAAAAAAAGTACTTTTTTAATAAATTTGAATATTATCCGGAAGATGTATGGTATATTCCGCGTGAATATATGCCCGGTCAGGAAAAAAATAAGACAAAGCTCCCAAATGAGCTGGTTAAAAAGTGCATTAATTTTTCAACTAAACCGGGTGATGTGGTGTTTGATCCGTTTATGGGGAACGCTACCACGGCACTGTGTGCAAAAGGATTATATCGGCATTATTTCGGCTTTGAAATTAATAAAAATTTACAACCACTTCACAAAAAGCTTCTTTCTTCGATTAACCCCGGCAAAGATTACGTCCCTTTAAAGACTTATCTTCCTACAGTCGAAGAACTTCTTCAAAAATATCCCCATCTAAAAAAATACGTCACCACCGACAAAACCATTAAAGATTTTTTGGAAGAATAACAATCTTAGGTTCCGTTGCGAACATTTCATGACTTGTACTTAATTAAAAGCAAAGAAATAAGCGTATTTTACGCAAAAATAATGCATATCACTGTCATACGGTTGTACATATGAAAACAAGAACACAAAATAGTTTATGAGTTTTTTTAGTGTTTTTAATCACGAGAACAAATATCTAAGGCATAAAAACACTTTTGAACGAAATTTTTGATATATATTTTCATTTC
>WAPZ01000619.1 GCA_015520535.1 Candidatus Heimdallarchaeota archaeon | reverse complement strand
GAATATAAAAAATCTAAATTTGGTATGGTAGGTCTAGGGATCTTAGTTTTTTTCATTCTTTTTGCCTTAGCCGCACCGTTCTTTGCACCTACACACCCGGATTGGAGAACTGGCGCATTTCCACATGATTTTAAAGTTCAATACGCGGCACCGGAATTTATGCAACTAATTAGCCCAGATCCTGTCGGTGAACATCAATATTTTGTGGACTCTGGAAAATTTGAAAGTGCAGACTCTATTAATGGTGATCTTGCAAGCGGAAATTTTAAACCTTCCATTGAAAATCCTGACAGTAGCGTTTCGATAACATATGAGATAGCAACTCCGCCAAAAACTGTCGGCGACGATGCAAGCCTTCATTCTGGAAAAGCGTTGCATGTTACCTTTAAAGATACTAGTACAACTTCAAATCAACGCGCTAAAATTAAATTTACTGGGACGTTTAAATGGCATACAACCGCACTCCCCAAACGTGTGGATGTAATTATTTCAAGTTTATTTAAGGAGGACTCTGACTCGGAAAATAGTGGCATGGATAAGCTTTTTCAGATTGAATACACTTTTAAGAATGAAAAATCTTCATCCGATCTAGGTTTAGGTGTGGGCTTTAAAACGCTAGGCTCGTCACCATACCCAACCATATGGCAACGCCACAGTAAAAGCTTAGATATTTTTGAGCGTCTAAACACTTTTAAAGAGCCGGCTACTGTACAATTTACCATTGAAATTACGTATAAAGGTGACGAAGCTCCCGCTGCATTTGGTACTGCCGAATTTTATTTAGATAACCTTTTGATATGGGTTCACTCTAGTTATGAAGGTATTTTGGGGACTGATAACTTGGGGCAAGACCTCTTAAGTCTGTTAATGTATGGTACATGGGTTTCATTTGCCGTTGGTATTCTCTCTACCGTCTTTGCACTCATAATCGGCGTTTCTGTGGGTATGATCAGTGGTTATTCTGGTGGATGGTTAGATGAAATCATTATGCGTTTTGTTGATTTCTTGATCATAATGCCAGGGTTACCATTACTGATTGTTTTAGCTGCAGTATTACATCCCTCGTTTTGGAATATAATTATAATTATAGCTTTTCTTGGATGGGGCGGTGGCGCACGATTAATCCGATCGCAGGTGCTTGTCGAAAAAGAAAAGGCATATGTCGAGTCAGCAAAAGCTGCGGGAGCCGGGGATTTATACATCGTCTTTCGTCACATTTTGCCCAATGTTGTCCCCATTCTCTTTGCACAAGCCGCAACCGGTGTTTCAGGTGCAATTCTTTCCGAAGCTGGGTTAAGTTTTCTTGGTCTTGGTGACCCTGTTGCGCCATCTTGGGGTAAAGTCTTACAACGAGCCTTCAATACAAATGCCATAACTAAAGGTGCATGGTGGGTGGTAACCTTCCCCGGAATTGCCATTATGATGATGTCAATGGCATTTGTTCTAATAGGATATAATGTCAATGAAATTATCAATCCGCGGCTACGAACACGATAAATTTCCATTTTTTCAAACTTTTTATTTTTTAACAACTAGTTTAAATAGAAAGCAAAAAATGGTAGGTTAACTGAAATAAAATAATATAATATTAGTAGTTTCACGATTGCATGAAAAATATCCAAGAATAGGTGAAGTAAATGCCACTACTAGAGGTAAAAAACTTAAGCGTTCACTATATGACAAGAAGTGGAAGACCAGTAAGGGCGGTAGAAAACCTTTCGTTTACCCTAGAAAAGGGTGAATCGATTGGTATTGCCGGTGAATCTGGATGTGGGAAAACCACTTTTGCGGCTGCAATTATGCGTATTTTACCAGATAATGCAAAGATAATAAGTGGAGAAATTTATCTCAACGGCGAAAATATTTTAGAATACCCTGAAGAGCGTTTTCGAAAAGAAATTCGCTGGTCAAAAATTTCTATCATTTTCCAGGGCGCAATGAATGCATTGAACCCCATTATTAAAGTTGGTGACCAAATCGAAGAAGCTATAACTCTTCATGAGGATATTAGCCGTGAAGAAGCCTGGCAACGCGGTGCTGATTTGTTTCAAATGGTTGGTATTGACCCCAGCCGTATAAATAATTATCCTTTTGAGTTTTCTGGTGGAATGCGCCAACGAGCAATGATTGCTATGGCGTTAGCTTGTCGACCTGAGTTAGTAATCGCTGATGAACCAACAACTGCGCTTGATGTAACTATTCAAGCACAGATACTTGAACTATTGCGCGAACTTCAAGAATCTTTAGGTATGTCTCTCATTATGATAACACATGATATTTCTGCCATTGCTGAAGTGTGTGACCGTACACTAATTATGTATGCGGGTAAAGCCGTTGAACTCGGATCTGTCAAGGATATTTTCTTGGATCCATTACATCCATACACCGTGGGTTTAATCAATGCCATCCCTTCCATTGAACGTGCAAAACAACATAAATTGATGTCAATCCCAGGATCACCGCCAGATCTTGTTGATCCGCCGCCCGGTTGTCGTTTCCATCCTCGTTGTCCTTATGCACAAGAAATTTGCCAGGAGAAGATGCCGGAATGGAAGCAAGTAAGTGAAACAAGATGGGTTGCATGTCACTTTGTGGACGAAAATGGATTTAATCCACCGACATAATTACAACAATGTAAATTTATGGATATTGTGTAATGTAAATTACAAGGATGTGAGGTTTATATAAAATGATGACTACTGAACAAGAACCAATTGAAGAAGAAATGGGATATGAGAAAAGTGACGAAGTGGTTTTAGAAGTCGTTAAGTTAAAAAAGTACTATCCACTTGCCCAAGGATTTTTCCAAAATCTATTTTCGGAATCCATTTACGTAAGAGCTGTAGACGAAGTTTCTTTCACAATTAAACGTGGTGAAATCTTGGTTTTAGCTGGGGAATCGGGATGTGGGAAAACCACCGCTGGGAAAACCATTATTAAACTTCTTGAACCAACAGCAGGAAAAATTATTTTTAAAGGAGATGACATAACTTTTCTTAATCGAAAACAAATGAAACCATACCGTCGGCGCATGCAAATTATCTTCCAAGATCCGTATGAGTCATTGAATCCAAAAATGAATGTATATGACATTGTATCCGAACCTTTGAGGCTAAATGGCATTTGTTCAACTAAAGAAGAGGAACAAGAACGCGTTGCGCGTGTCATGGAAATCGTTCGTTTATCGACCATTGCAGATATATATGAACGATATCCACACCAGTTAAGTGGTGGCCAACGACAACGTGTTGCGGTTGCAAGAGCCTTAGTTATGGATCCTGAATTTGTGGTTGCTGATGAACCTGTCTCGATGCTTGATGTTTCAATTCGTGCTGAACTTCTTAACTTACTTTTGGAACAACGTGACCGAACTGGCACCTCGTATCTGTTTATCACTCACGATCTTGCAGTTGCTGCATATATTGGCGATCGAATTGGAATCATGTACTTAGGAGTACTTGTTGAGATTGGAGATGTACGCTCAGTAACTCAAAATCCGCAACATCCATACACTGATGCTTTATTGTCAGCAGTACCTTCTTCTAATCCCCTAAAAAAATCTGCAAGAAAAGTGTTACGAGGCGAACCACCAAGTCCAATCAATCCTCCACCTGGCTGTCGCTTCCATCCACGGTGTCCAATCGCAAAAGACTTATGTGCACGCGCGGTTCCAAAATTAATGAAAGTAGCAAAAGATCACTGGGTTGCTTGTCACTTCCCATTAGGATTTAATGAGTAAAAATCAATAATATATAAAAGTTGTATTTGTATTCAAAACGTAAATTTTCCCCTTATTTCTATTTTTAGTCTTTTCAGTTAAGAATTCTTATGAAAAATCATACAAATAGGGTTTTTTTGTTGAAGAAAATTCAATTCACTAAAACGATCTAAACGTTGTTTAATCGCCGATATATCGCCGAACAATTTTTAAGAGCTCATTTCCACTGATCGGCTTTGTTAAATATTCATTGGCACCGGCTTTAAGGCCTTCTTCACGATCCCAAGCATACACC
>WAPZ01000618.1 GCA_015520535.1 Candidatus Heimdallarchaeota archaeon | reverse complement strand
CTTCCGGTGCTTTTTTTTCCATTTCTTCGCTGTTAGAACGAACATTTTTGAGAACTACTATGTCACCTGCTTTCATCTGCTTAATTGCGGCTTTTGCAGTCTCACCATATAAGTCATTAATATGTGTAATAGAATAGTCTTCACCCAAAATCTTCTTTAACTCTTCTGTATGCGCCTCTAGTGTTTCTGTAAAATCTTCAGAATTTGGTCGTCCTTGATGTGCTAAGACTACAGTTTTTGCTCCCTTATCTGAAAGAAATTTGATCGTTTCGGCATGCACTTTTATACGTGTATTACTCTTTATTTTTTTATTTTCATCTAACGGGCTATTAAAATCAACACGCAAAAGAACAGTCTTTCCTTTAACCTCAATATCCGTGATTGAAGGTAATTTTACCATATAAGACCACCTTTTCTTTGGTGCTTCAAATTTTTTATATTGTTTTGTTGCTGGTATGTCCAGCTGATATTCTGCATTTAAAACAACAACCAGAAGATTTTTAAAGATTATAGGTGTCCAATGTACATGGGCATGCATCTCTCCCTATTTTTCCCTTTTGAATTTCCCTTTTCTCATTAATTGACAACTTTTTTGCTTGCCCACCGAAAGTCAACATTAAATGGGAGAAGGGTGATTAAAATGAAGGTAATTGGGATTCGGCGGGAAGATAAAAATAGGTTTGAACGCAGAACTCCTCTTATTCCTCGTCATGTTAAAGAACTTCGAGAAAAATATGGTATTCGAGTTTTGGTTCAACCTTCAGCCATAAGAGTGTTTTCTGATGATGAATATCGAAATGCTGGGGCAATAATCTCTGAAGATTTGACTCCGGCTGACATCATTTTTGCAGTCAAAGAAATTCCCGAGGATTTAATTCTACCGAAAAAAGTATACATCTATTTTTCGCATACCACTAAATGTCAACCATATAATATGGCCAAACTCAAGAAAATTATTGAGAACCGATGCACATTAATCGATTATGAAAAAATTACAGATGAAAATCACAAACGTTTGATTTTTTTCGGGAAACATGCCGGATTAGCTGGAATGATTGAAACATTATGGGCATTGGGAAAACGTTTAGCGTGGAAAGGAATCATTACGCCATTTACAAAAATTAAACACGCCTATGAGTACGAGGATTTAGCACATGCGAAATCAGAACTGGCAAAAATTGCACATGAAATCAAAGAACGCGGACTCCCATCAGAAATCAAACCCCTAATTATTGGAATCACGGGCTATGGCAATGTTTCTCATGGTGCGTTAGAAATTTTGGATATTTTTCCAACAAAAGAAATTCCCGCAGAAAAATTAGCCGAACTTGTTGAAAATAATGAATTAAACGAAGACGTGATTTATAAAGTCATCCTACGGCATGAACATCAGGTTCGACACAAGAATTCCAAGAAACCCTTTGATAAATATCATTATTATGCTAATCCACACGAGTATGATCCCATTCTCTCACAATATCTCCCATATTTAACTGTTCTTGTAAATGGCATCTATTGGGAACCCAAATTTCCGCGTTTGGTCACCATCGAGGAAATTAAGCAACTTCATCGACAACCTAATTTCAGATTGGAAATTATCGGTGATATTACGTGTGACATCAATGGCTCCATTGAATTGACAGTAAAACCCACCACGCCTGATAATCCCGTGTATGTGTTTAATCCGGATACGGAAACGGTTACTGATGGGTATGAAGGTGATGGCATAGTGATTATGGCAGTTGACAACTTACCAGCTGAAATTTCTAAAGATGCGTCAATCTTCTTCAGTAATGCCTTAGTCAAATTTGTTCCGGAACTAGTAAATACCGATTTTTCCGTTTCTTTTGAGAATTTGGATATATCAGAACCAATTAAGAAAGCCATAATCGTGTATAACGGAAAACTAACGCCACAATACCAGTACTTAAAAGATTGTCTTTCTTACGCGTGATACACGGATGCATAGGCTTTTTTTCATAGAATAAAATTAACGCGAGCTCTTAAATCTTCTCTTTTTTCATATTTAATTGAGCAGAATTGATTAAAGAGGTGAGGCAGATATGAAAACTGCCTTAATTCTGGGTGCCGGTTTAGTTGTTAAACCAATTGTAGAATATCTTGAGGCTCATGACGTTCATGTAATTGTTGCATCACGAACACTAGAAAAAATGCAGAAAAAATTCGAAGATTTGCCAAAAACTCAGATAGAACAGTTCGACATCCAAAAAAATCCCGAAAAATTAGATCAACTAATACCTCAAGCTGACGTCGTAATTAGTCTTCTACCGTACAAATGGCATTTGGAAGTCGCCAAACATTGCCTCAAGCATAAGAAGCATCTAGTAACCACATCATACGTTAAGGAAGAAATGAAGGCATTACACCAGAAAGCGGAAGAAAATGGCCTAATTTTTCTTAATGAAGTTGGTTTAGATCCCGGTATTGACCACATGGAAGCCATGCGCATTATTCACGATATTCGCGCTAAAAACGGTAAAATTCTCAGCTTTACTTCATATGCCGGTGGTTTACCGGCACCCGAAGCAAATACAAATCCATTTTTTTACAAACTCTCTTGGTCACCGCGTGGTTTTATCTTGGCCGGAACGAATCGTGCTCGTTACTTAAAAGATGGCAAAATTGTGGAAGTTGAGGGCAAAGATCTATTCAAACATTGCATTCGTCGGGAAATTGACGACTTAGGTACGTTTGAGGTGTACCCCAATCGAGACTCTTTGCCTTATATCGATTTATACGGGATTAAAGAAGTAAAAACGATGATTCGAGGAACAATTAGAAATATTGGCCATTGCAAACTCTGGCGATGTATCGGAGAACTTGGTTTGCTGAGTCTTGAAGAAATGACGGGTCTTAGCCAACTGACCTTTGCCGAATTCGTTGCGCGTTTGATTCATGCACCCGATGCCAGTAACATCAAACAAAAAGTTGCCCAATATCTTAATTTGCCGGTTTCCGATGAAGTCATCGATAAATTAGATTGGTTAGGATTATTTGACGAACAACGGCATGTTCCAGTCGACCAAAGTGCACCTTTGGACGTCTTGACCATCTTAGTTGAAGAAAAATTGCAGTACTCACCCGGCGAACGCGATATGATTATCCTGGAACATGAATTCATTGCTGATTATTCTGAGCATACCGAAAGAATACGATCGTACTTAATAAATTATGGCATTCCAAACGGTGATTCGGCGATGGCACGAACAGTCTCACTTCCCGCCGCAATTGCAACCCGTCTTATCATGGAAGGAAAAATCACTGAAGTTGGCGTTCAAATTCCAACAAAGCCCGATATTTATCTTCCGATCTTAGAAGAACTTAAAAAAATGGG
>WAPZ01000617.1 GCA_015520535.1 Candidatus Heimdallarchaeota archaeon | reverse complement strand
GACTTTAAGAATGAATATTTCCCTTTAGTCCCACCCATTTAAAGAAATTTTGTGAAATGAATTTTGTCTTTTTTCTTTGTTTCCTCATATTCTGTTATAATTCGTCGTTCATCCTCGTTGGGATCATCTTCCGATATTTTTAACTCCAACAATAAGGCGTCTAGACAATCGATCCGTTCATTCAATTTATTTATTCTCTGCAATATTTCTCGTAATAGACGTTCTAACATAAAACACACCTTCAGTATGGAGTTGAAGCATCTCATTTTTAAGGCTATGGAAACATTCTGCCTTCCTTTAACAATCTCTTTTTACCCTATAATAATGAGTAGCAATAACAATGAAAAAACAAACTAATACCTGCCATGTATAACCGCAGTGGCATTGTCACCCGTGTTGGTAAGCACGACTAATATGTACACTTTCGGTGTGATTATCTCTATGTATATTCGTAAATTCTCCGAAAAAGAGCCAATGTCTCATAATTAAATACTAAAGTAAGATACAGTGATCTTATACAAAGAAAAAGAAAATGAATGAGGGACTTGATCAAGGCTCAACTTCGATCAGACAACGTCTTTTCTAGGAAGGCCTCGATTTCTTCAATTGTTTGTGCGTGCTCGATTAAATCAAATAGGGCCTCTAAGGTAGTGAGCTCATCCACACGTTGAATCCGCGCTTCTAAGTCACGTTTTTCAATGTCCGTGTGACCAAACTTGATTTGGAGTGTACGCATGATTCCCCTTTTCAAACCTTCTTCTAACCCTTCTTTTTTGCCCATCTGATAACTGGCCAATTTTTTTACATCAATACTTAGGCCCATTTTTTCTGCCTCCGCTTCAAATATCTCCCTTAAGTCTTCTCGTAAACCGGTCAAAAAGTCTAATGTCAGTAGCATTTCGGTGCGTTTTTCAGGTGGTACGCGTGTTTTGAGACGTGTTAGTACTTCATGCATGATTTCTGTCGTTTTGTCACCGGTGTTGGTAAGCACAGCAAAGATGAACACTTCCGGCGCACTTTCGGCTAAATATTTTTGCGGTTGTTCGTGTGAAAGATCCACAATGGTGTATTTATAGGCTAAGGAGGTATACGAACTTGTGTTGGTGACTTGTGACTTCATTGTGAGCCGTCGTTTCCCGAAATAGATTAATGCCTGAATGACTGGCACGGTTTCACTGATTTCACTCTTTATGTGTACTAAGTAATTGAGCATTCTTAAATGCATCCGTGGGTGATTTGTGACTTGAAACTCCAGATGCACGATCAACTCCTTATTGTCAGTCGTCGTAACCCTTGCCAAAAAATCCACCGAACGGTCCTCAATAGTCGGTATCTCAGATGGCAGCGTTTCCACGTCTGTGGCGTCGATTTGTAAGATGGCTTTGAGGAAAACTTTCCCTACCTGCCTAAGCATTCGCTTCAATAACGGATCATACGTCTTTGGCATTCTACACTCTCCACGTTAAAAGATATTTCATGAAGTCTCGTTTGTGCAAACGGTTTCATCCATTCTTCTCCGTGCTTCGTTTAAAAACCTTTTTGAATCACTAATATGTTAAAATACCTTGAAAACAAGCAGACTTAACGTGACGATCGAGATGATAAAACCATATCAAACGGATAAGGTCTAATTCGTAGAATACTTTTTTGTTCAAAAAACTGATATTATAGTTCAATAACATGATTTTTCGGCAGAGGAACTGTTAGAGCCGTAATAACACCCGTCAAGCCTAATAGAAAAATTGCGGTGTATGGAAGTGCAGCATTTATAGTATAAAGGAAGCTTCCAAGATAGCTGCCAACACTTTGAAAAAGAATAACGAGGGATGTTAGAAGTCCGAATTGCACGCTAAAAGCCTCTTTAGGCACCACATTCCCAATCCGTGTAATATCAGCCACATAATAAAAGCTAATGGCGAGACCCCAAAAAATGTAGCCGATAAGGAAAAAGATAACGTTTTGTCCGAACAAACTGAGTGTTAGGCCACACAGTGCAAAAAAGGCTTGTCCGACAAGAATGGTAGCTTTTTCGTTGGTTTTTTGTGCAATGATACCGGAAATCGGAGAAAAAATGATATTGATTCCGACAGCGATCCCGGCTATGGTGCCAATTTCGATTGCCGTTAGATGTACTCTATAATAGCCATAGACCGATTGAACAGCGACGTTAATACCGCCAATAATGCCAGCAATGGTAAACATAACAATGGAAGGGACTAACGCGCGGGAGAAGACTATTTTAGCTGTTTCCCAATTAAATTTACTTTCTTTCTTCCCAAGTAAGCGTTTGGTTTCATGGTTTGGATAATTACGTTCCATTATAAAACTAATGAGGTTAAATATAAGAAAATCTATGGCGATTAAGAGTAAAAGACTTATCACCATATAGTCGGGAGGGAAAAACATGATGAGGCCGTTGAGAAAGAAGGGACCCAAAAATCCTCCGACACCGACCATAGAAGATAATAAACCGTTTCGAAAGGCTCGCTGATCGTTTACGTCGGTTACCGAGCTTCTTCCGGCCATCGCAATTAAATTAGTCGAAATTCGAATAACAGCAAATCCGATTATCCAGCCAATAATATTTGTCAAAAATAAAAGTGTCAAGATGCTTGAGCCATATAATAACATGCCTAAATAGATAGTACGGCGGCGGCCGACTCTGTCAGCAGTTATTCCAGCGGGAACTCTGGTGAGCCCTCCGACAAGTAATGATGTTCCAGAAATGAGCCCCCAGATCTGGACTAATTGTGCTTCCGTGAAGTGAAATTTAAATTGGAGGTAAAGGGGAAAAGCGGAACGCAACCCATGAAAAATAAAAAATCCGAGAAAATAAGGAATTAAGATGGGTAACATTTCAATTGTAGTTTCAAGATACGTTTTTTGGTTTTTTTTCGTCAATTGCTCGGCATTTGATGAGATCATTGGCTTCCCTTTCTGTTGTTTAACTAATTATGGCACATATTGGTGTTTTTTTGCATTTGACATCCATTCTTTTTACTAATTTAATGTATTTTTTCGGTCAACAGTTACACCAAAGCGCAGAAAGAGGTTTTTTACTGTTAAAGAAAGAATAGAACGATTTTAAGGCGGTTCAAGCAATAAATTTGAGAATATAAGGGCATAGACATCTTAGCATGCGTTTAAGAGAGGTAAAGTGAGTATGCTTGTTAAATGGCATGCCGTCAGACTTTTGAAATGAGAATGTATGATTATAATTGAAAGGAAGCCGTATTGAGAGGTGAAAATATGTCGAATAATGAAAAGATTAGCGAGTTTTTTTCATTTTGGGAAAATGTACGCAAAAGTTTTTACAACATTTTGAGTTATATACACGATGATGATTTAGGATATCGACCGGATGATAAAGTAAAGCGATTGGGGCAAATATTGACGCATATTCCCTCGGCTTATCACTGGTGGTTAGAATATATTGTCAAAGATGGAAAAAATATTGAGCCACCAAAAGAATCCTTAAGATCAATTGCAGAGATTCGAGAACTTTTTGAGAGTGCCCATCGAAGACTTGAAGAATTTATGTCGGACTTAACGTGGGACGACTTGAAAAAGGAATATGAAGTCAAGGAAGGGGAGGAAATCAAAAAAGTGTCACTTTTATGGATTTTCTGGCATCTTGCAGAACATGATATTCATCATCGAGCACAGGTGAAATTGTATTGTACGTTGAAGGGCATTGAAATCAAGGAACAAGATTTTTGGAATCAGCCGGTTCTTTAAATATGTGTAAAAGCCACGAATGGTTGGAGTTTTGGAAGTGAACACTGTTGAGTTGCTGTTAAAATATTTAAAGGTTAAATATAAGGTTTTGGAGCACCAGTATAAGGGTAGGGGACACGATTCAGAGAACCGACATGGCGCGGATTTTTCTTTTTTCTTTTTCTTACAACTTCTTATCCTCTGGTTTTTGCAGGAGGCTGGCATTTTTGGAGGAGATCGCCAGTATTTGCTTTTAAAGTTTCGTACGTATAAGAAAGAGGGTTTTATGAAGTATATAGATTTTTTGCGATATTTAATAAAAAAATTTCATGAGAATAGTCGAAAAAAGGCGGATATATATTTTGATGACGAAAAGGTGGGGCGGATTTTAAATTGTGGCGCCTATATTTTAGTGATTTCAGTTGTACCGCGTGATTTTTCGCTTCTCGATGATTTTTTCTATTCTGAGAATGCAGAAAAAGCTGATTTGGATGTTAATGCCACTAAGTTGGCGGATTTACCGCTTTTTAATGTGTTAAGAGATTTTCTTTCCAGATATACAATAAATCATGTTTTTTTGTTAGGTAAGATCTTTGAATCCTTACGTTCAGTGCATGAAAAAAAGAAGGGTGGCTCTTTTTATACGCCACCAGAAATTACTCATTATATCGTTC
>WAPZ01000616.1 GCA_015520535.1 Candidatus Heimdallarchaeota archaeon | reverse complement strand
TTTTAATATAATGTTAATAACATCACATTGAAAACCTAATTGAGGCAACGAAACGCGCCATGGCATTGAGACTAGTGGTTAAAGACATGAAAAAGAAATAATGAAAGGTGGTTCAAAGGCTGATTACGTCGACCTCAAATGGTTTAATTGCATGAAAAAAGTATAAAAGATTTAAAGAGTGAATATGGAGGAAAGAAAAAATGTCAGTTTCAAATGAAAATGTAAATCAAATAACAATCAAAAAAACAGTGGATGCACGCGATTCTTATGATATTGGTCCTTATATGGAACTGCTTCGCGCCATGAAATATGCACAACCCGGTGACGTAATTGAACTGATTTTTAATAATCCGGCAGAGGAAGAAGGAATTCTTCAATGGATTAAAAAATGCAATCAGAAATTGTTAGAGGTAAAACGTCAAGGAAAAGAAATTCGGATGCTTATTCAACGAACTGAGATTCCACATAGAAGAAAGAAGGAATGTTTCACTAAATAAAATTTTAATTCTTTATTTGTCGTTAGACGTTGGTGAACTTTAAATTTAAATCAGCAGTAATTTTTCTTCAACAACTCTTGGTAAAGAACGTTGACTTTTACGAAAAAATGAAGAAAAAATGAATGGGAAGAAAATTAGGCTGAACTGGTCTGTGTGGTTTTAATTGCTCGAGTTATTTCATATCCTAAGAATGCCAAGCCGATATTATAGATCCACAGAGCAAAGACGGGAGGAATCACAGTCCACCACGCATCTTCAGCCAAACCATTACTACTGATTCCGTCGGCAAGGAGTTTCCCCCATGGATAACCCACACTTTCAATAAAACCGAGTGTAATTATATTTAACCCAAATTGTAGAATTTGAAAGACAATCACTGTCACAAAGATGATTGGGACACTATAGCGGGTAAGCGTTTCTTTTAGTGCTTCAATAAACGATTGATTCTTGGATAGCAGAATATCTTTTTTGAGCGTTTTAATTGTTGTTGGCGCATTTAGTTGTTCTTCAATTAAATATGCCGTAAATACCACACCTAAGAAAATCACAAACAATAATGTTAAGACATTTAAAAATCCAGCAAACGCAATTAAGGCAGCTAACAAAATGATTCCGAACGATCCAATTACGAGCGTGGTATCAATGATCCATTGAACAATTTTGCTGCCCCAGTGATCTTGAAAGCGATTCCGATTACTGATTATGGTTAGAGATGCACCTAATATTGCAAAAATAATGGCAAAAACTACACCGACGAGGGTTATAATGACAGAATCAAGTGCTCCATATAACAAAATACTAAATACATCTTGTCCTTGACTATCAGTACCCAAAACTCCTTCATATGGTGAATAGAGCTGAACATAAAGGTTATCTAGATAAAATTCTGCTGTTCCTTTTGCTGTTGGGTTTTGTTGGGGTAAATATTCTATTTCGATTTTTACTGCGATTTCACCCATGGTTTTGAACGTTTTAACAACCTCTAACTGATCCATCTCATAAGAATATTGAATCCAATCTTCTTCATACGGTGCAACGCCAAGATTTGCTTTCTTTGCAAGTAATTCAAAACCAGCACTTTCTGCACTATAAATTTTTGCACTAATTTGAAACAAATTTTCCATTTGAGAATCTTTAGCAATCTGATTTTGTTGATATAAAGCAGATAATAACAAACGAAGACCGTCTGGAATTTCTTCTTGTGTCCATGAAAATCTGGCTTCCAACGTTAATTTGACACTGGAAAACTCCGTAACTCCATCATCCTTAAATATAACATGAAGAGCCTTGCCAGAATGAAAGCGATTCTGTGTGTCACTTGCTGTGGGTGCATCAGTTATTTCATAACTTACATTTACACTAGTTTCGAAATTTTCTACACTAATCTTAAAATGTCCTGCTGTTAAATCCCCATCGATCACTGAAGTATTCTCAAATGTGCCAACATCAGTTAAAAAAGTTCTTTCACCTTGGGCATTTGGATCTAAAAGCCGTAATATATTAGGTTTGGCAAATTTGATGGGACTTTTTGGAAAACTCTTTATTTGTGGATCCATTTTTGCAGGTGCAACAAACGGAGCCAAAATACCGATTATCACATAAAAACCTACGATTGTAAGCCCAATTAAACCAAGCTTAGACTTTTTAAACTGTCTATAAAATGTAGAGAAATTGATTGTCATAATCTTAATTTCCTCCACAGTATTTTATCTAATTTTTTATTATACGTTACTTGTAGCCTCAATTCTTGAAAAAGTCTGATTAAAAG
>WAPZ01000615.1 GCA_015520535.1 Candidatus Heimdallarchaeota archaeon | reverse complement strand
GGAGATGTGTATAAGAGACAGCTATCGTTCTATTAATAATACTCTTGTTTATGGAATATTTTATATTAGTTTTTTTGCTCCCACCTGAACGCGGTTGGGATGCCCTTTTCTACTATTTTCCTCAAGGAAAAGTTTTCTATCTTACCGATTCCATTCCTAAATTTGATTTTTTGTCGTTACGTCCTACCGAAAAAGCGCCACTTATTATTCTTTTTATCTCTTATAGTCTTTACGTGACAAAAGCGGCTAATCTTCAATTTATTCCTTTATTATACTTAGTAGGATTACAACTACTAGTTTTTGATTTTCTCAGAAGTGTGGGATACAAAGAAAAACTTGCACAGTTGGGACTGGCGATTGTCTTAGTAACACCATTTGTCTATTGGTTAATTGACCAGTGGCTCTATTATCAAGATTTATATGTAGGCTATTATTATTCACTTACTGCATATTGGTTATGGAAAATTTATATCACCAAAGAAACGGAAAACCCACAAAAAATATTTCTATGGAGTTTTTATGGTGCAATGGCGTTTTCTCTAGCTTTGCTTTCAAAAATCAGCGCATGGACATTACCAGCCGTATTAATTATTGCATATCCGACTAAAAAACCACTTAAGCCGCTGAAAATTTTATTTTTATCCGGATTGGCAGTTTTTTTAGCTCTACACGCCAGTACCTCCATGTACATAGGTGTCGGAATTCTAATTCTTGTCATTGCAGCAAGTATGGTGTACCTAATAATAAGGCAAGAAAATGTAATAAGTTGGAAGCAAAATCTTACACTAGGCGTCACATTACTCGGGGGTATGTTTTTTGGAGGCTTTTGGCTTTATAGAGTCATTACGCAGTTCCCAAACGCCTCCGACTTCCTTATTAAGTTATATTTTACATTGGAAAGCCATTTACAGTGGCATTATCCAATTCATGCTGAAAATATGCCCGCCTCAAGTTTTGGGATTGAACATCTTCATAGTGTTAGTTTTCTTGGAGGTAGTATGCTACTTATTGGAAGTTTAACCTTTGGGGTACTGTGGTTTTACCCAAAACTCGTAAGTTTATTCTATAATCACATTAAGATGAGTTTTTTCTTATTATGGATTGGCGGCTTTTATATAATCTGGAGTTCGTATTATTTTACGGTTTCTATCCGTTATTTAACGCCAATCCTTGTACCACTGCTGGTAATTGTGGCAGACGGTATACTCACCGCCTTAAAAAAGTTTACTAACGATGTAAATAAAAAATTTTATACCATAACGCTTCTCACGGCATTATTTGGTGTGTTCAATTACTATTACATCCCACCACTAAGCACACTTTTAAAACCTAATTTTAATCGTTACCAGATAGCTTTATCCTATCTCAAAGCCGGTGTTCAATATTATCGAGACCCGCTAATGATGATACTTTTAATGGTTACGTCACTGGTCACATATCATACACTTTTACGTAAAGATCTTTTTCAAAAAATGACACATGTTATGAAAAACACACGCTTTTTATCTTTTAAACCCACAAAAAAGCCTATAGTAATTGTATATGGAATATTCATTTTCTTAATTATTGCCATTCCTATTGCCGTTCCTATGACAACCTTTGCCATGGCATCTTTCGACATCAATAAATTTCGCCAAATTTATGATGTACAACAAAGCGAATCTTACAAAGAACTCATTGAAAAACTCAATTCCGAAGCAACTATCAATGAAATTACGCTTTCTTTTAATACACCGGGAATTCAATATTTTTCTGAGCGCCCATACCTTGAAGCCATGGGAACACTGGGACTTTTTAACGCTACACCTTTATTTGAAAGCTCCCATCACATTAATGCTTATTTAGACTTTTTTTCCAACCCGTTCAAATTTTTAGATCAAAAAACCGTTAATTCTTTAGGCATTGACACGTCAATTCTCTCTATAAAATTTATCATCATCCCTCGCCCGTCGTTTTACTGGTATCCCAATTTCGAGTCACAATGGTATCTTAAAACACCGTTCTTTCGTGCTTTGGATAATAATAAAATGTTTACTCGTATTTTAACGACGACAGAATTTATTCTTTACAAGGTAAACACGAAAACCTTTAATGGACTGATTGACCTTTCAGTAACCAAAAACGCCCGTGACATTAGTTTACTTGGACCAATCGAATATTCAATCGCGCTCGACAAGAAAGATACACTTACTCTCTGGTTAGATTATCCACAATTCGAAAATTACACCACTTCAGTACACCTTCTAGCGAATATTACCTTTATTGACACTTTTAACCAGCCTAATTTCTTCATTTATAATACGACCTTTCAAAGCATCGAATTTACGCAGCCACAGTCCTTTACACTCGGAACGTTACTACCTCTTTTCAATAAAAAACCGCAAAACATCACAAAAATAGAATTAACTACAGAAATTTTTAATCAAAGCACCACAGAAAAACTTTATTCACAACTTTATACCTTAATACCACTTGAATCCACCATTTATCTCACATCACTTGATAATAACGTTTTTTATCTCACCACTCAAGAAGGATTCCAAATTAGCTAACTATTTAAAAGCGTGAAATATAGTACATGCAAGTGGTTGCCATGAGTACTGAAGCCAAACCCACCTCAAATATAGATTTTGATATGGAAATCCAAATACAAAAAACATTGCAAAAGATTGTCCATAGTTTTGACGAGTACTTTATCGATTATTGCACCGACTATTTTGGCAAACGCCCCAAAACCATTGACTTCACCAATTTTCGTGTCGAACAAAAACTTGGTGTTACGGGCATTCGCCTTGTTAAAGTCAAAATTACCACCAACTTAGGAACAGTTGAAGGATCTTTGGCTGTCAAAATATATGAAAACGTCAAAGATGCCCAAAACATGGTTCAAAAAATTGATATCCTCCTTAATCGCGTTTTTAATTTTGCTGTTTACGGTATTGCGACACCACAGGTCATTTTTCATCGAGATTCTGTTGTTATTATGGAAGGTTTATCCTACGCCCTTAACTTTACTACTCAACTTTTACCTCACTTAACCAAATATTTCCTTGCCGGTCGTGCGCTAGCCGGCGTACACGGATTCAAAACTGGCCACGCACAAAGCGAACGATATTATGCCTTTGTTACTAAAACACTTGAATACCTTCCCATCAGCGACACACAAAAAAATGAACTCCGTGATTTATTCGCATCACACCTTAAAAACCTGGAATCCTTATTTGAAACCTCTGGCACCATGGCATTTGGAGATTTCCATCCCGGAAACATTCTCTTCAATATTAGCACAACACATCCCAAATATCCACTTCTTAGAATCTACCTCATTGATCCTGAATTCCTAGAGGAACAAGTATCTGCCGACCGACTCGAAGATATCTCTAACTTCTTTGTCACTGAAATGATCTCCTCACCACTCGGTATCTCTGAAGAAACACTCCTTAATATTAAGCCACAACTCACTCAATTTCTCCGAGGCTATGAATCTATACTTTTAAGCAAAGGACTTAACATACGTTCCCTCTACCAACAAAAAAACCCACTCAATTTCCACCTTGCACTTTCAATTGTCTTAGCAACTCTTAATTATACCTTTATGCAAGATCTTCATGAATCTGAAGCTCATTTCATGGCTGAGGTTAATAAACGCCTTAACGTGGCACGACGCCTCTTAACCACAACCACACCATTTATTAAGTTCTAACTATTTTTGTCATTAATATAGAATGATATTTGAGGCTTCATAGATGGTTTTCATTTTCCCAGAGTTCCAGCAATTGATTGATGTTCACCTTCTCAATCGAAAAATTGAACTTATAAAAGTGTTAATTGAATTTACAAAAGGCGAACCTCTGTCTAGGGAATTGATTACTCAATTAAAACCCAAAATCGCCGCAAAAAGCCAAATAGATCAAATCATTGCAGGTGGACAAAGTATCCTTTTTGCATGGGAATATCAACAACAAAACGCCAAAATACCAAAAATCATCATAAAACCCTACCATAGAAACAATATTGGCCAATTAGTGGCTCATGCTATCTCTAGTAACCTATTTAACCAAAAATTCAAAAACACAAAATTTGTTGGTGGCGAAAAATTTAACTTCGAAGCCTTTGTCCGTCCCACTTACGTAATAGGCTTTGAAATCATCCATTATGGAAACAAAAGTTTTCCCACTCTCATTCAAGAAGGCGCACAGGGAGTCCCACTCGAAGAACTACGCAGCCCTACCATCATCGGCGCAGTCGGAAAAATTGTAACC
>WAPZ01000614.1 GCA_015520535.1 Candidatus Heimdallarchaeota archaeon | reverse complement strand
TAGATGAAGTATGAATGGTATCAAGCCTATTTTTGGAAAATTTATTTCTTTATCTCTATAATAAAGACCGTTTCGAAGTTTTAACAGATGAGTGCGTCTTCTTATTACAAGTTCGGGTATATTTGGAAGTTGCTGCCTAAGGAGTGTAATATCATCAGAATTAAGCGAAAAAATAGCTTGCATAATGTTTTTGCTCTGAGCATCAATACTCATGTTCAAATTCACAAGTATGGGTGAAAATTTCAATGTAATTTCAGTAAAATGTCGTGGACTAATATACATGTGATCAAACGTTAAACCTCTTTCGTGTAAGAATGATATTAAGTCTATAAAAGTTTTTTTGAGCGAAGCGACATCTTGAGCCCAAAACGCCTGAAAAAAGTGATTCGGATTATAGTAGCGATTGGTATTAATTGAAACTTCACGGCTAAAAGTATGCCATAAGGGATTCCACAAGTTATTTCGTTCATTTTCAGTAAACATAAAATAGCCAATGAGAAAAAAAGTAAATTCCATGATTAAAAATTGCGGAATATTAAAATAAGTTACATGTTTCGCAATTTGGCGGGCATAAGGCATAGCTTGTTGCCATAATTGTAATCTTTTTTCTCTTGTTCGAGAATTCTTGATTCTGTGTAGGTGTTCAAGGCAGTGATGCTCTTGAATGAAGTTATTCCACCAATTTTCAAACTCAACATCTGTTATTTGTCGGAATTGATGATTAGATTGTTCTAATGTTTCTTTGATTTGTTTAAGAAACGCTATTATTGTGTTAAACTGGAGAGTATCCATTTTAATCCAGATAAAATGCTGGTATTTTGGTATAAATATGTTATTTGTGGCGTGTGCAAAGATAATCAATCGCTGCCAAAAGATCAGTTAGAAGAAAAAATATTGTGTAGTGCTGTGAATGGAAGAAAAAAACTAGAATTATGCCGAAATTTGAAGTAATTCGAGCATTTTTCGTGGACTTGTTGTTGGAAGTTCACAGTTGAAGTTTTTACAGACATAGACTGTGGTTTTTCCCTCAAGAGATTGATATGGACGGACAAAGGTGACAATTTGTTCGAGTTGTTCCTTTGTTTTATCGTCTGAAATTGGTTTCAGTAATATCACCACATTCGGTAAATAGCGAGAATAGAGTTCTTGAAGGATTTTCTTGGTGCTGTTGTCCTTTTTTTCGCCAACAATTACGACTTCATAGGTCGGTCCAAAGGCAAAGTCTAATGCTATTAAAATGCCAGTGAAGGCCATTGGGGCTCTTAGTATAACATCAACATTTATTTGGGCAATTTTTTGTGCATATTCCTCATATTCGGATTTTCCCGTGAGTCGTGCCAATGTTAATAGGTTAAGCATGTTCACTGAATTTCCTGATGGGATTGCACCATCATATGCTTCTTTTTTTCGAGTTAATAATTTTTCATGTTCTAAAGATGTAAAGTAGAAGCCGCCGTGTTCGGCATCCCAGAAGTGTTCAAGCGTTAAGTTAACAAATTTGGTTGCCCATTTGAGATATTTGGGGTCGAAAGTGGCGTGATATAGTTCAATGAGACCCCAACTGAGAAAGGCATAATCATCTAAGAAGCCGAGGACTGCCGCTTCGTTATTTCTATAGCGGTGGTAAAGTCGACCATTTTTGGTAACCATATTTTGTAAGAAAAATTCAGTGGCTTTAGCAGCGGCATTCACATATTCTTTCTTGTCAAAGGCACGTCCCGCTTTTGCTAAGGCAGCAATCATTAGCCCATTCCAATCGGTCAATATTTTGTCATCTTTAAGCGGATGTACTCTTTTTTCACGGGCAGTAAACAATTTTTCTCTGATCTGTTCTAATTTTTGTTGTAATTCTGTTGTAGAGATTTTCAGTTCTTTTGCTAACGTGTCATAATCTTTGGTAAGATGGAGAATATTTTTTTTGGTTTTTTTTCCTGTGGCTTCGTCATGATAGTTGCCATCGGTCTTCACATTAAATATTTTTATGGCAAACTGTGTTTCTTCAGCGGACAGAATAGTTTTCAGTTCATCCACGGTCCATACATAAAATTTTCCTTCTTCGCCTTCACTATCAGCATCTTCTGCAGAGTAAAAAGCGCCTTGTGGTGATGTCATATCACGAAGCACATAAGTGATGATTTCTTCTGCTGTTTTTTTGTAAAAATCGTTTTTTGTAGCTAAATAGGCTTCTGTATAAGCCATAAGCAAAAGTGCTTGATCATAAAGCATTTTTTCGAAGTGTGGCAGTAGCCATTTTTCATCGGTGGAGTAGCGATGGAAGCCAAAGCCAATATGGTCATAAACGCCGCCAAGTCGCATTTGAAGGAGGGTTTTTTCAACCATTTGTAATGCTTGTGGTTCTTTCGTGCGATTCCAATAGCGTAGTAAGAAAAGCATAATATGCGGCATGGGAAATTTTGGTGGACGACTAAAGCCGCCGTATTTTGAATCAAATGAAGATTTAATTGAAGAGTATGCTTTTTTTAAGAGAGATTCATCTAATTGAGCGGCATTTTCATCAGTAACGCGTTGATATTTAAGATTATAAAGGATATTTCGTGCGGTTTCTTCTATTTTGTCACGTTGGTATTGCCATAATTCTTTGATTTGCGGAATTAGTTCCATCATTCCAATTCTTCCAAAACGTCCGCGTTTTGGTATATAGGTCGCTACAAAAAATGGTCGTTTGTCAGGAGTCATAATGATAGTCAGTGGCCAACCGCCACTCCCATTGACCATTATTGCTACGGACATGTAGATGCTATCAATGTCCGGGCGTTCTTCGCGGTCTACTTTGATGTTTACGAAGGTTTCATTCATCAAACGTGCAACTTCGGGATCTTCGAAGGATTCTTTTTCCATTACGTGGCACCAATGACATGTAGAATATCCTATCGACAAGAAAATAGGTTTATCTTCCTTTTTTGCTTTTTCAAATGCCTCTTCGCCCCATGGATACCAGTCAACTGGATTATAGGCATGTTGTAATAAATAAGGACTTTTTTCTTTAATTAGACGATTGGGCTTTTTTTCTTCAATTTTTGGTTTTTGGGGATCCATAATATAATAATCTCCACAAATTTAGTTCTTTTCTTTTAATTCTTGCAATTTTTTCTTAACGGCGTCAACATGACCTTTAACTCGTACTTTTCTCCAAATATACGCAATTTTACCGTCGGGATCAATTAAAAATGTGCTTCTGACGACGCCATAATATGTTTTGCCATACATTTTTTTCAGTTGCCATACCCCATATTTTTGAAGCACTTCGTGCTCGGGATCGCTTAATAATATGACTTTCAAATTGTGTTTTTCAATAAATCGCTTATGGCTTTGACAACTATCAGGACTAATGCCGATCACTTCGGCACCAACATCTTTAAATTCTCCTAAATGTGCGGTAAATTCTTTTGCTTCTAACGTGCAGCCGGGGGTATTATCTCGTGGATAAAAATACAAGACGATCCATTTTCCCTTAAAATCTTCCAAGCACACATTATGTTCTTCATGGTTTTTTAAGCAGAATGACGGAGCTACATCTCCAATTTGAAGTTCCTTTTCTTCTGACATTTGATTTCACCATATTTGGGGGTGTTTAACTATCGTTAACTTAACAACATTTTTTAATCTAACCTAAAATAGCTGAACGTCTCAACATACAACGTTACATTTGGCTTTTTAAAGATTTATATTGGTTCGATTATCAGTAATCATCGAATAAAAAAGTTGTTTCTCTGAATAATCGTTTAAAAATGTTTGATTTCTGGATTTTCTGAAAGTGCAATGATTGCGTTTTTTTCGTTTTTTCCGAATAAAAAACTTTAAGTTTTGCAAAATTTAATGATCTTCATGGGACAATTGAAAGAAGAACAAAAGATAAAGAGTGAGAAGCACACATTTATCCAAAAAAGAAAAATATTTTTGTGCACCACATTATGAATTACAAAAAATAGGCCTTTAAATGGTTGAAAAATAATGTCATTTTCGATTATCTCAAGTAGCACTAATGAAATGAACGAGCTTATGTGTTGGGAAAAGGTGTTACCGAAAACACTGCTGGATTTCATTCACGTGCGTAAAAGTGAACGTGATTTCTCTAAAGAGGGAGAGTTACGGGTTTTACTGAAAATAATGTTTGAATATTTTTCTTCACACGAGTTTACTGAGGTTGAAACGGCAACGAAGAATTTATTACTAATAATCGCAAGTGAATTTGCGGTTTACCTTGAGGAATGGGAGTTTCTTCAAACATTGGAGCACTATTTTACTGATGAAGTTGAAGAAGTCAAAACGTTGATTGTGGTAGAAAAACTACGTTTTCAAGGAAAGTCTACACAAGCAAAAGAGATACTAGAGACCCTTGAACTTAATTTGAGAGAAAAAACCGCTGAAATCGAAGCAACTCTGCCGTATAAGATTTATCTTGATTATTGGAAAATGATCACGTATTTGTCAATTCTTTATGCAGAAAATCAAGTAGATCTATTGGATGAAAAAAGAACGGAATTATGGGATTATCTTAAAGCGATTGAGAAAAAACATGGAACACTTCTTAATAACGTTTTAAATAATTGGTATCTACGGCTCTTAATATGGGAGCAGACCCTCAAATACCTTAGAGGGCATATATTTACTCAAAAAGAAATTGAAGCGTTAGAGAAGCACCCTTTCGCTATGAAAGCAACAAATCGTATCATTTTGGCGCAGCATTATAATTTCTTAGCGGTGATTGCAACACAGATGCATTACTTTTTCTTAGCGAAGCGGTTCTACCAAAAAGCCCTTCTTCTCAGCAAAAAAGTCGGATATGACCGTGGTTATAATATTTATTTAATGAATTTAGCGTCTATGTCCTTAAAAACATTAGACATTGATGATGCATTGAAGTATCAGCAAGAACTCGCCAAATATTGGAAATCCATACCCAATATTCAATATTATTTAATTGCTAAAAGCGAGATCATTAGTATAAGGCGTACTCGCCATGAGTTTTCCGAAGCGCGACGAGAATTAACTGAAATATCCCAATATTTCGATCTTAGCCATATCAAAGATCCCATGCTTGCTATCCAATTTTTAGAACACACATATGCATTACAATACCGCAAAGAATCGCAAAAACTCGAAAAAATATTAAATGAGCTTCTAAAACAGCTTAATAGGGAACAACACGAGCGATTTCAATTACAATTAGAGCGACTTGCGTTTTCAAAAGCCTATCATCATTTAAACTTTGCTGAAGCCGAAACTCTCGGGACACGATTGCTCGAAAGAGCCACAAAGTTGGGCTCACTGGAGCTAATATTTTCAGCCTTACGTGTTTTAATAAAGATTAAATTATTTAGCTATTCTTTTTTTCCCGACCCAGTCCATATTAACAAACTTTCTGTATATCTGAACAAATATGAAAAGCTTTCCACAGAAAATCAATATTTTATCGGTATTTTAACAGCTCAACTGGGAAAAATTTTAGTAGTTACTTTTTCTCAAAAACACAAAAACTTCAAAATTGCTATGAAGGAATTTGAGCACACACGCCAAAAACTGAAAAACATAGTTTCACTACCGGATAAAGCCATAAGTCGCTTTCTAAAGAAAATTAAAACTATTAAAAAGCAACGACTTACTCAAGAGAATATTTCTGAACTCGTTGCTCTATTTATCACGATTTTCAATTCCTTAAATCTCATTGAAAGTGCAAAAGAATTGCAAACCATTCAGCCAATCGTAATTTTTACTTTTTCAGAAAGTGGTGTTCAAATAACATCATATTGGTTTGCCGGCTGGGAAGAAATCATCCGACATGAAAATGACATGATTATTTCGAAAAAAACCCTTCTTTCAAACTTTTTAAGTGCGATTCGCTCGTTTGCCACTGAACTCTTTGGAGAAGATGACTTTACGTTTGTTTCACACGGAAGTATTGTTATCTATATCAAACAAATGATCAATTATTCCTTTAATATCTGTATGATTTCTAAAAATGCCTCATACATTCAAGCTGAACTCATTTTAAATGCTATTTCACAAAAAATTGAAGAAGACGTTGAACTACTCGAAAAAATGCAAGCCATCGCAATAACTGGTATACAAGACTTAGAAATTGAAGAAAAAGTCAACCAAATCATTGATTCCGTCATTCAAGAATATGGGCTGGCAAAATATTTAGACCCCCGAGTATAAATTTCCGTTTTTAATATACGCCCACGGCATATGAGTAGTTGTAAAATGAATACCAACATTTCCCACCCTATCTAAAAGAATGAGACCACCAAAACCGTGCACCCGCTGAAACATATAATGAAGCGAATTTTCAGCAGCTTTTTGAGCAGATAATCCTTGTTCAAGCAAATAAACAGCATGTCGTGTCAAAGTTACCTTCATGATTGATTCGCCATGACCCGTTGCCGAAGCTCCACCAATTTTGTTGTCAGCATACGCACCAGAACCTATTATAGGAGAATCACCAACCCTTCCGGGCATTTTAGCTGTTATGCCACCGGTAGAGGTTGCTGCAGCGATATTTCCTTCTTTATCTAATGCCACTGCACCTACGGTGTCATGGCTGAACAATTCATCAATAGTATGATTAAAAGAGTGAAAACGTTTCCATTCAAGCAACGCTTCATCTGTTATTAAAGTCTCTTTTTTAACCAAAGGAAAACCGATTTCTTTAGCAAATTTCAGTGCACCATCGGCAATAAGCATGACGTGGCTGGTTTTTTCCATCACTTTTCGCGCTAGGGAAACGGGATTTTGAATATGTGTTATTCCAGCAACTGCCCCAGCAGAAAGTGTTTTTCCATCCATTATAATGGCATCTAATTCTACATCACCATCACGGGTCAATGCTGCTCCAATTCCCGCATCAAATAGTGGATTATCTTCCATATGATTTACTGCCGCTTCAACTGCATCTAGAGCCGAGCCGCCAGCTATTAAGACTTGCCACCCTTCTCGAACCGCAGCTTCCACGCCCGTTCGCGTAGATTCTAGCAATGATTCCGGTATATTCCATGCACCACCATGAACAACAATGACAATATTTTCTTGATCTGCGTTCTTCATAATTCTCACATCACAACATATTATTAGAAAATGATAGAATCAAAGAAAAATCATCCGAAATATAAGCCATTAAACTTCTTAAAAAAACAAATTAAAAAAATGTTCCCGCTTATCAAAAAATAGAATAAATTGGTGAGACTTCATGGCGTTTCAAACACTTCGTATTAGTAGTGTAATACGAATCACCCACAAAATATTTAAGAACTTGGCTCGTATGGAAAGATTGCACAAAAAAGACGAGGAGATATAACTCAATGGTTGTATACAAATCAATCGAATTAGTTGGAGTTTCGGAAAACAGCTTCGATGAAGCTGCAAAAAATGCCGTTTTAGAAGCAACAAAAACAATTAGAAAAATTAAGCGTGTTAGTGTGGAGCAATTTGACATCAAAGTAGAAGAGGATAAGCCAGTGGCATTTCGCGCACGAGTAAAGATCTGGTTTGAAATCGAACGTTCTTAA